>JAUIJR010000103.1 GCA_030431075.1 Polyangia bacterium
CCCCCGGCTGTCCCACTCTCACCGGGCTAACCATCGGCTCTCTGGTGTGAACCGGCTTTTCGGCGTCTGGAGGCGTCTCTGAGGCCCAAGAGCACTCAGAGAGCACCGGTCTGGGTCCGGCGACGAGGCGAGGTACTCTGGCGCCGCCCGACCAGAGAGCACACCCGACGAGGGGCCACCGACCGCAAACCCGCACTACGACGGCAGATACGACAAGACCCCCGCCGGCGATGCCGACGAGGGTCCTGTTAAGAGAAAGGCCCAGGCTGACTAGCCTGGGCCTTATGAAGCTCCGGCAACAGGACTCGAACCTGTGACAAGTCGGTTAACAGCCGACTGCTCTACCAACTGAGCTATGCCGGAATGGGGGCGCCTATCTAGCTGTGTGGGGGCGGGGGGTCAAGTCCCGGGGGGAAATTTTGGTGGTGGGGCGGGGGTGGTCAGGGGGAGGGGAGTTGGGAGTTGAAGCGGGCGGCGCGGGTGCGCGCGCTGGTGGCGGGGTCGAGGTGCTCGAGGAGGCTGTGGGGCAAGCCGGCGGCGTCGAGATCGGCTTTGGTGAGCTGGTACAGGCGCTTGCCTTGGGCGCGTTGGGCGGCCACGAGGGCGCCGATCTGGCGGTAGGCGGTGCGAAAGGGGGTGCCTTGCTTGACCAGGAACTCGGTGAGGTCGGTGGCGATGGCGTCGCCTTCGCGCAGGGCCAGCAAGCAGGGCTCGGCTTTGGGGCGCATGTGCTCGAGGGCGAGGGCCACCATGCGCAGCGCGTTCACCGTTCCGTCGAAGCTGCGAAAGAGGATCTCTTTGTCTTGCTGCAAGTCGCGGTGGTAGCCGCTGCCGAGGCCTTGAAAGGTCGTCAGCAAGGACACGAGCTCGCCGTAGCGCTGGGCGGCTTGGGCCCGCACCAGCTCGAAGAGGTCCGGGTTGCGCTTGTGCGGCATCATCGACGAGCCGCAGGCGATCGCGCCGTCGAGCTCGACCAGGCCGTCCGAGCACATCTCGACCACGTCGGCGCAAAAGCGGGCCAGGTGCATGCCGATCCGGGCGCACATGAAGCCCATGGTCATCGCGTGGTCGCGCTGGCCCACGGCGTCGATGGGGTTGAGCGGGCCGCCGGCGAAGCCAAGGGCCGTGGCCGAGAGATCGTTGTCGGTCTCGAAGGTGTTGCCGCCGATGGCCCCGGCGCCGAGGGGGGAGCGCGCGAGTTCGATGCCCAGCAGGCGCAAAAATCGGCGGTCGCGGGCGAGGGGGCGGCACAAGGCGGCGTCGACCCACAAGCGCGCGAGCACGGGGATGGCGACTTGGCGGTGGGTGTAGGCGGGCATGGCGAGCTCGCCGTGACGCTCGATCCATCGGCGGGCGGCGGCGTCGACCTCGGCCATGCGCGCGTCGAGCTCTTGGCCGGCCAAGCGGATCCACAACATCAGATCGGTGGCGACTTGATCGTTGCGGCTGCGACCGGTGTGCAACTTGTCGGCGACCTCACCGGCGAGCTGCTTGACGAGGATCTCCACCGCCATGTGGACGTCCTCTTCCATCGGCAGCTCGAGCTCGCCGGAGCGGACCTTGTCAGGGATCGCCTCGAGGGCGGCGCGCAGCTGCTCACCCTCTTCGTCGCTGAGCAGGCCCGCCTCGACCAGGCTGCCGACGTGCGCGACCGAACCGGCGCAGTCGACATCGAGCAGGCGCTGGTCGATGGGTAAAGAGGTCTGCCAAGCCAAGAAGTCGGGGTGCAGCGCGCCACCGGTCGCGTCCGTGCGCGCGATCGATCCAGCGTCGGCGGTCTTGGGCGTTGCGTCCTTCGAGCTGTTCATGGGCACAGCGGGCCTACCACGGCGAGCCCGGCCAGCGCGCGCGGAGGATCTGCGGGCGGCGTGGCAGCTCGCGGCGAGGGGCCAAAGAGCGCGAAATTCGGGCGTCGTTTTGGGGTTGACACCCACAACGATCCGGGTAGTCTCCGCACCCCAACGCGGGAATAGCTCAGTTGGTAGAGCGCAACCTTGCCAAGGTTGAAGTCGCGAGTTCGAGTCTCGTTTCCCGCTCCAAAAGCCCTCCGGTAACCCCGGGGGGCTTTGTCGTTTGGGGCGTCGCCGCGTCGGCGAGCGACCGCGATCTTGGAGGGCTCGAGGGCCTGGCCTCGGGTCGCTGCGCTCGCTGCGAATCCGGTTGTCGGCGGGGTCATCGTGCTCACGCGTACGGCGCCGGGCGTAGGGGCGGGCCTCGGGGCCTCCTTCGTGGGGCCGCAGCGTCGGCCAAATCAGGGCTTGCGCTCGCCCGGAGCCGCGCCTAGCCTTTGCGCCGACCCGTGAACCGCGCGTTGCAGATCTTCGGCCGAGCCCTGGGAGTCCTCGTACTCCTGGCCTTGGCGTGGATGCCCCTCGAGGGGGCGGCGAGCGCCGGTGTCGACGCGCCCGAGGGCATGGCCCAGCTGCGCGCCGAAGAGGACTGCGACGATCAGGTCTCGGTGGACATGGTGACCTGCGGGGCCGATGCGTTGGCCATGCGTCCCACGATGGCCAACGGCGGCAGCTACCTCGACATGCCGCGGGAGGTCTGCGAGGACCTGATGAACGAACTTTTCGCCGGGCTGCGCTGTGACCTGGACGATGCCGATTGTCGGCGTCAGTCCGCACGGCGCGGGGACCTGGCGCCGCTGCGAGCGATGGCGCGCGCAGCCGTCCCCATGCACGTGGGGGCCGGCGGATTTCCGCCTTTGATGCTCCAGGTGGGGCAGCGCTTCGAGGCCCACGAGACGCGGATGCCCGCGTCTTGGAAGGCCACGCCGCCCCACGGGCCACCTCGCCTCGCCTAGTCGAGTCGTGCTTCGGTGCGCCCAGACGCGCACGACCAGAGGAGAACTCGCTCCTCCTGGGACACCGAAGCAAAGTCCGAGCGCGAGCTCGGTGGGTGGACCCCGTGTCTGTCATGGACACGCATCGAAGGAGCAAAACCCGTGCGCACCTACATTCTGATCACGAGCCTCATGCTCGCCCTCGGCGCCTGTAAGGGCGACGAGACCCAAAAAACATCACCCGGGCTGCGGGTGGACGTCGAGCGATACCAAGTCCCGCTCGCCGAGGACGACTTCGCCCTCGGGGGGGAGGACGCCTTGGTGACCATCGTCGTCTTCTCGGACTACGCCTGCCAGCCCTGCCGCAACTTGTGGGACACCATGCGGCGCCTGCACGAGGACTATGGCGACGACATTCGCATCGTCCACCGCGGGGTGACCGTCCCCGGTTTCGAAGACGGGGGACGTGCCTCCGAGGCGGCCTACGCCGCCGGGGCGCAGGGCAAGTTTTGGCCCATGCATTGGCGCTTGTTCGAGCACCAAGAAGACCTCTCCGAGCCCGTCTTGCGCGCCCACGCCAAGAGCTTGGGCCTCGATGTCGAGCGGTTCAAAAAGGAGCTCGACGAGGGCGCGCACTCGGGACGGCGCCTGCGCGATCGTCGGGCGGCGGCCAAGCTGGGCATCAACGCGGCGCCGATCGTCTTCGTCAACGGCATGGTCTTTGTGGGGCCGCGTCCGGACGAGGCCATGTGGCACCAGCTGATCGACGCCGAGATCACCACGGTCCGCGAACAGGTCGCCGCCGGCATGTCGCGCAAGGGGGTCTACGCGCAGCTGCAGTCGGGCGCGCTCGACAAGCCGCTTCCGCGCCCCAAGGAGGTCGAAGATCTCCAAGAGGAGGTGGCCAAGGTCAAGCCGCCCAAGGCCGACTTCGACTACTCGAAGATCGTCAAGCCGGACGCGACCGCCCGCTACGACATCCCGCTCGACGGGGCCTACGGCCATGGCCCCGAGGACGCGCCGATCGTCGTGGTCGAGTTCACCGACTTTCAGTGTCCCTTTTGCAAGAAGCTGCACGCCGAGACCTTGGCGGCGGCGCGCGAGAAGTACCCGGATGATCTTCGGGTCGTCGTGCGCAACTTGCCGCTCGAGATGCACCGCGAGGCGCGAGGCGCAGCCAAAGCCGCGATGGCGGCGGGGCAGCAGGGGCGCTACTGGGACTTTCACGACCGCATCTTCGAGGCGGGCGAGGTGCTCTCGGCCCAGACCTTCGAGCGTTGGGCGGCCGAGCTCGGCATGGACGTCGAGCAGTACAAAAAGGACTTCGCCGATCCGAAGCTCGAAGAGTCCATCGAGCGCGACCGCTTCATGAGCTACGCCCTCGGCTTGACGGCGACCCCTTCGGTCTTCGTCAACGGCCAGTTCTTCGAAGGCTTTTTGGCGCCGGCCCAGCTCGACGAACTCGTCGAACGCGAGCTCGCGGCGATGAAAGAGGCGGGGAGCACCCGCAAAGACTGGTACGCGCAGCGCATGAAGGACGCGCGCGGGCCTGAGCAGTTTCCCAACGTGCCGTCGAAAACCGACGCCGACCCGAAGGGCACGCCGCCCTGAGGGCGACACAACCCGATCTACCCAACCGGCGGGCTCGCCCGCCCCAACCCGACAAACCATCACAGGAAAACAACATGCGTAAGAACATCATCAATGTCCTCGCCCTGAGCGTGCTCGCGCTGGGTGTGGCTACCTCGACCGCCTGCCAACCCAAAAAGCCCAAGCCGGGCGAGAACAACGCCGACCGCAGCACCGTCCAAGGTGAGCCCGGAGCGGCCGTCGCCGCCGGCGAAGGCACCCCCGAGGTCGCGGCCGTGGCCGACGCCAACTTGGGTGAGCGCTTCAAGGTCGTCGTCGAAAAGGGCGACATGGTCTCCGGCGCCAAAGAGCCCCTGGTGACCATCGTCGAGTTCTCGGACATTCAGTGCCCCTTCTGCTCGCGCTTGGCCAACAGCATGCACGAGCTCGAGAAGGCCTACCCCGAGGACGTGCAGGTCGTGTTCAAGCACTTCCCGCTCCCGATGCACAAGGACGCGCACCTCGCCTCGCAAGCCGCCCTCGCGGCCGGCGCCCAGGGCAAGGGCTGGGAGATGCACGACAAGATGTTCGCCAACCAGCGCGCCTTGTCCAAAGAGCAGCTGATCGGATACGCCGAGGAGATCGGCGTCCCCGACATGGCCAAGTTCAAGTCGGACCTCGACAGCGGCACCTACAAGGCCCAAGTCGATCGCGACATGGCCATGGGCAAGAAGTTCGCGGTCCGCTCGACCCCCAGCTTCTTCGTCAACGGCGTGCCCTTCAAGGGCGCCAAGCCGATCGATCAGATCAAGGCCGAAGTCGACAAGGAGATCGCCACGGTCAAGAAGTTCATGGCCGACAAGGGCGTGGCCCGCAAAGACGTCTACGCCACCATCATGGCCGGCGCCAAAGCCGAGCGTGCGGGTGAGCAGCAACAGCAGCAGCAAGCGCAGCCCGGTCGCCCCGACCCGGCGGCCAGCTACGCCGTGCCCACCGACGACCGTCCCGCGATCGGCCCCGCCGACGCCAAGGTCACCATCGTCGAGTTCTCGGACTTCCAATGTCCCTTCTGCGCTCGCGTGAACCCCACCCTCGAGGAGATCAAGAAGAAGTACCCGAAGGACGTTCGCGTCGTCTTCCGCCAGCAGCCGCTGCCGATGCACAAAGAGGCCCCCGGGGCCGCGCGTGCCTCCTTGGCCGCGCACAAGCAGGGCAAGTTCTGGGAGATGCACGACGCGCTCTTCGCCAACGCGCGTGAGCTGAACGACGCCAAGTTCGAGGAACTCGCCAAGGGCCTCGGACTCGACCTGGCCAAGTTCAAGGCCGACATGGCCTCGCCCGAGATCGCCAAGATGGTGGCCGAGGACCAGGCGGTGGCTCGCCAGTACGGCGCCAACGGCACCCCGGCCTTCTTCATCAACGGTCGCTTCTTGTCCGGTGCCCAGCCCATCGATCGCTTCGAGGCCCTGATCACCGAAGAGAAGGCCAAGGCCGAGAAGTTCATGGCCGCCAAGGGCGTGAGCGGAGCCCAGCTCTACACGGCCATGATGGCCGGCTGGGAAAAAGAGGTGAAGGTGCCCCCGCCCCCGCCGCCCGCCGACCACAAGCGTCGCTCGGTCAGCACCGACGGTCTCGCCGGCAAGGGCAACCTCTCGAGCCCCAAGGTGACCATCGTCGAGTGCTCCGACTTCGACTGCCCCTTCTGCAGCCGCGCCGCCGGCACGGTCAAGCAGATCAGCGAAGAGTACGGTGACAAGGTCGCCATCTACTTCCGCAACTACCCGCTGCCCATGCACAAGAACGCGGAGCCCGCCCACCGTGCGGCCATCGCGGCGCAGGCCCAAGGGAAGTTCTGGGAGATGCACGACCTGCTCTTCGCCGACAAGGCCAAGCGCAGCGAGGACGACTTCGTCGCCTACGCGCAGCAGCTCGGGATGGACGTCGACAAGTTCAAGAAGGACTTCAACGACCCCGCCACCGCGCAACGCGTGAAGGACGACATGGCCGAGTGCTCGAAGATGGAAGTCCGCGGCGCGCCCGGTTTCCTGATCAACGGTCGCTTGCTGACCGGCGCCCAGCCCTTCCCGACCTTCAAGACGGTCATCGAAGAAGAGCTCGCGGGCGGCTTCGAGAAGGCGGCCAAGAAGGCCGGCTGATCAGGCCCCGCTCCGACTCGAGTTCGCGCCGTGGGGCCGGGCTCGGGTCGGCCCCTCCGGGCCATCGAAGGCGATGGCCCGGAGTTTCCCCTTTGTCTTGCCCCGCGCTGCTTTTCACGTTTAGTTCCCATCGCCGCCATGTCCGAGAATTCCGAGAAGACCGAGCCGACCGAGAGTTCCGAGGCACCCGAGACGAAGACCGAGGCCGCCCCCAAAAAGGGGAAGTCGGCCGGGAGCAACATCGTCTTCGCCTTGGCCTTCATCGCCACCTTGGTCGGGGGCTACTACGCCGGGCAATGGGCGATCGACTACTTCCGTCCCGTCGAGCTCGACGAGGGCGAGCGCGTCCGCGTCGAGCTGCGCGGCGACGAGCCGCAGATCGGCAACGACGGCGCGCTGGTGACGGTGGTCGAGTTCTCCGATTTTCAGTGCCCCTTTTGCGCCCAGGCGGCGCCGGAGATCGAGGCGGCCGTCGCCGACTTCGATCCCGACGAGGTGCGCCTCGTCTTCAAGCACTACCCCTTGCCCATGCACCGACTCGCGCCCGCGGCCGCTCGGGCCGCCTGGGCCGCGCACCAGCAGGGCAAGTTCTGGCCCTTCGCCACGTGGCTGTTCGAGGTCAAAGCCGACTTCGAGGACTTTCCGGCCAAGGTCGAAGAGCTGGGCATGGACCCCCAAAAGTTCGTCGCCGACATGGAGGCTGCGGCCTCGCGCGATGCCGTCGACGAAGACATGCTCTCGGGCGGGAAAGCCGGGGTCTCCGGCACGCCCGCTTTCGTGATCAACGGTCACTTCTACTCGGGCGCGCGTCCGGCCAGCTTTTGGCGCAAGGCGATCAAGGCCGAGCTGAAGCACGCCGAGGCCGTGATGGACGAGCATGACCTCGAGCCCGCGGCCGTCTACGCCAAGATCATGGAGGGCGCCCTCGAAAAGCGTGGCGACGGCAACCCCGTGGGCGGCAAGCCGAGCGAGCGCAAGCAAGAGCGGCCCGGGTCGCCGAGTGCGCTCATCACCTACGCCGTGCCCCTCGATGGCCGCGCGCAAAAGGGCCCGGACGACGCGCTCGTGACGATCGTCGAGTTCGCCGATTTTCACTGCCCCTTTTGCAGCAAGGTCAATCCGACCCTGCGGCAGATCATGAAGAAGTACGAAGGCGACGTGCGCATCGTCTTTCGGCACTACCCGCTGCCGATGCACCCCGAGGCCCCGATCGCCTCGCGCGCCGTGCTCGCGGCCGAGAAGCAGGGGGCGTTCTGGCCCGCTTTCGAAGCGGCCTTCGAGCTGCGCGCCAAGAGCGAAGAGGACTTCCGCGAGATCGCCCGCCGCGCGGGGATCGACGCCGAGAAGCTGCTCGCGGACATGCAAGACCCCGCCTTGCAAACGGCGATAGACGAGGACACGGCCGTCGCCCGTCGCTTTGGCGTGACGGGGACGCCGGCCTTTTTCATCAACGGTCGCTTCTTGAACGGCGCCCAGCCCCTCGAGACCTTCGAGCGCGTGATCGACTCGGAGCTCGAGAAGGCCAAAAAGCGGCTCGCCGTCGGCGTGCCGCGCTCGGGGGTCTACGACGCGATCATGGCCGAGGGCCAAAGCGAGGTCGCCAAGTAGGTGGCCGAGGCGCCCGCCAGCGCGACGCCCGTGCCGGCATCCGGCACGAGCTCCAACGATGGCCCCGACGGCGTCGGGCTCGTCGCCTACCTGGTCTTCGTGCTCGTGGGGGGACTGTTGGTCTTTGGCCTCGCTCGAGCCTTGCTCCCCGCGGCCGAGGCCCAACTCTCCGCCCCTTGTCGCTCGATCGAGCCCTCGCCGCGTCGTGGCGCGGCGCCCGAGTTGGCGCTCGAGACCCTCGACGGCAAGGCGACCTCGCTCGCCGAGCTCAAAGGCAAGTTCGTCGTCCTCAACTTTTGGGCGACCTATTGCGAGCCCTGCATCGACGAGTGGCCGGCCCTCGATACGCTCGCGCGACGTCTCGAAGAGGCCGGGCGTGACGACGTGGTCGTCGTCGCGGTCTCGGTCGATCCCGAAAAGCCGGACATCGAGCCCTTCTTGGAGCGGATGAGCTTGACCGAAAGTGGCGTCCGGGTGCTGTGGGACCCCACGAACAAGGGCAACGGCGTGTTCGGCAGCGAGGCCATCCCGGACACCTTCTTCGTCGAGCCCAACGGGGACCTTCAGCAGGCCTTCATCAACGTGCGACAATGGGGTCGACCGGACGCCTACCGCTGCGTGGTGTGGGCGGCGGACCGCAGCCGCGAGGGCGCCGCAGGACCCTGAGATGCTCTTTTACACCTCCACCTTCGCAATCTTCTTTGCGGTCGTGTGGGGGTTGGTCTGGGCGAGCGCCGCCCACACGCGACTGCGCTTGGGCATCTTGGCCCTGGCCAGCTGGTGCTTTTACGCCTGGTGGGACTGGCGTTTTTTGGGGCTGCTGCTCGGCAGCAGCTTGATCGACTACCTGGCCGGCCGGGGTATCGCGCGGGCGCGGGCGCGGGCGCGAGAGGGTGAGGGGGCAGGGCGCCGATGGTTGTGGCTCTCGCTGAGCTTCAACCTCGGTGTGCTCGCGCTGTTCAAGTACTTCGACTTTTTCGCGGGCTCGGCTGCGCACTTGCTGGGCGTGTTCGGTTTCGAGGCGGACTTCGTCACCCTCGAGATCGTCTTGCCCGTGGGCATCAGCTTCTACACCTTCCAGACCCTCGGCTACACGATCGACGTCTACCGGGGGCGAAGCGAGGCTTGCGAGGACCCCGTGGCCTTCGCCACCTACGTGGCCTTTTTTCCCCAGCTCGTCGCGGGCCCGATCGAGCGCGCCTCGAAGTTGATCCCGGCCTTGCGCGCACGGCCCCAGTTCGCGTGGAGGTCGCAGCTCGATGGCGCGGCGCGCTTCGCTTTGGGGCTCTTCGAAAAGCTCGTCATCGCCGACAGCCTCGGCCGCCTTGCGGATCGCATCTTCGAGGCCCGACCCGATGAGCTGGGCTTGGCCGAAGTGGGCCTGGGGACCGTGGCCTTCGCCTTTCAGATCTGGGGCGACTTCGCGGGCTACACCGACATGGCCGTGGGCGCGGCCAAGATGCTCGGCGTCGAGCTCAGCGAGAACTTCATGGCGCCCTACCTCGCCCGTTCGCCGCGCGAGTTTTGGCAGCGTTGGCACATCAGCTTGTCGACCTGGCTGCGCGACTACCTCTACGTGCCGCTCGGCGGCAATCGGCGCGGGCCCCTGCGCACGCAGATCAACTTGGCCCTGACCATGCTCTTGGGCGGCTTGTGGCACGGCGCGGCGTGGACGTTCGTGGTCTGGGGCGCCTGGCACGGCCTGTGGCTGGCGCTGCATCGCGGGTGGTTGCGCCTTCGCGGGCGCATGGGGCTCGAAGTCGAGGCATGGCGAGGCCCGCTCGGGTGGGGGTGGAGCGCGCTCGCGGGGCTGTTCACCTTTGCGATCGTGTGCGTGGGCTGGCTCTTGTTCCGTGCGCCCGACTTCGACAGCGTCGCGCGCATGAGCGACGGGGCGCTGACGCGCTGGAGCGGTCGGCCCGATCATTTGGTGGCGAGCACGATCTACTTGCTGCACTACCTGTGGCCGGCGATGGTCTTACAGATCTTCGTTCGCCTGCGTCCGGAGCTTCGGCGCGGCGCGACGGCGCGGATGGCCCTGTGTTTCTTGGCGCTGTGGGGCGTGGTGATGGTCCTCTTTCACGCGGAGTACGAGCATGGACGGCAGTTCATCTACTTCCAGTTCTGAGCCTCGGGGGCGTCGCGCCTTCGTCGAAGGCGTGCTGGGCCTCGGCGCGCTGGGCCTCGGTGCACTGGTCTGGCCACGGCCCGAAGCCGTGCGCGGGGGGGCCGTGGTGCGCACGCCTTTCGATGGGCTGCGTTTCGACATCGACCCGCGCTGGATCGCCGGTGTGTCGCGCCCGAGCCGAGTGACGACCAACGCGATGGGCCTGCGGGGCAACTTGGTCGGTGACGCGCCGCGAGACCTCTTGATGATCGGAGGGTCGACCGCGCAGTGCCTCTTGCTCGACGACGCCGACAGCCTCGATGCTCGCCTCGAAATCGAACTGCGCGCCCGTGGACTCGCCGGCGCGCGGGTGGCCAATGCCGGCTTCGCCGGCCACCCCATCGAGGCCCTCTTGGCCGAGCTCCCCAGCTTCGAGGGCGCGCGGCGACCCGCGAAGATTCTGGGGCTCTTTGGGGCGAACGAGGTCGAGTACTTCATCAATCACGCGCCGTGGGCCACGGCCCCCAATGGCGCGATGCAGCCCGGCTACGATCTCGAGGGGCCCTACGGGCCGGCGCATCGCGCTCGAACCTTCGCCGGCTGGTATCGCCCCGGGAGCCGCGGTCGTTTTTTGGTGCGGCCGCGCGAGGCCTACGCACAGGCGCGCAAGACCGAGGCCATGCCCAGTCATCTGCGCGCCTTCTTGGCCGAGCGCTCGGCCGTCTTTGGACAAGCGCTCGCGCAGCTCGCGGATTTTTGCGCGCAGCGTCGGATCGAGCTGGTGTTGGCCACGCAGCCCGTCGATCCCAGCGAGGGCGGCCGCGACCCGACGCGCGGGTGGAGTCCCTTTTTCTTCGCGCCCCCGGGGCAGGGCTTCGTGCCCTCACCCAGCTTGATGCGCGGCCTGGTGGCCGGCTTCAACGAGATGTTGCGGCGCTTCGCGGCCGCGCGCTCGCTCGCCTTGGTCGATCTCGCGGCCGAAGTCTCGCGCGAGGGCTGCTTTTACGATCAGTGGCACTTTTCGGTCGAAGGGGCCCAGCGCGCGGCCACGCAGGCGGGCGAGGCGTTGGCGGCCCTCGAGTGGGCGTAGGCGCGGCCCGGCCCTGGTAGGCTCCGCCCGTGGGTCGTCCCGCACCACTGCCCGACGAGCAAAAGATCGTCGAGCGCGCGCAACGAGGCGACAAGCGGGCCTTCGAAAAGATCTATCGGGCCTACGCGCCGGTCCTCTTCAGCTACGTGCTGGTGCCGATGCTCGGCGACCGCGACGACGCCCAAGACTGCGTGCGCGAGGCCTTCATCAGCGCCCACAAGGCCTTGCCCAAGTACGAGTGGCGCGGCGACTCCATCTATCCGTGGCTCAAGACCCTGGCCAAGAACAAGGCCCGGGACCTCTTGCGCGCCTCGGGCCGCCGCCAGCGCCTGCGCGGCGCCTACTCCGAACACCTGGAGGTGGGGGACAAAGTGGCGCGCAACCCGGCCGAAGAGGCCCTTCACTGCCAGGGTCTTCGCACCCAGATCGAGGGGGTCCTCGACACCCTCAACCCGCGCTACGCCCGGGTCTTACGCCTTCGCCTGCTCGAAGATCGCGGCCGCGAGGAATGCGCCGAGCTCCTCGAGGTCAAGATCGGGACCCTCGATGTCCTGCTTTATCGGGCCGTACGGGCCTTTCGCACCGCCTGTGAGAAGCAGGGGGTCGCCTTCGGAGACAATAAGTGAGCCATCTCCAACGCACGCGTAAGCTCGGTCCACCGGTCGCCGTTCCGGGCGGCACAAGTGGACGGAGCGTCCTACCCTTGACCGAGAGCTGGAACGAAGCCAAAGGCATCGAGATCTCCAGCCGAAGCCACCACGACGCCCATCCCCCAACCCGGAAAGAAGCCCACCATGTCCAACGCTGATCAACCCAAGCCCGCGGCCAATACGCAGGAGTCCGCGTTGCGAGGCGTCTTGGATCCGGCGTGGGAGGAGGCGCTGCTTCGGGGTCGAGACGAGGCCGAAGGCGAGGCCGCCCAGGGCTCGATCGAGCCCGAGCTGACCGCCTTGCACCTACTTCGGCACCTGCGTGAGCCCGAGGCCCTCTCGATGGCCGAGCTCGACCGGGGCTGGGCCGACATCGACCACGCCATCGCCCCGGCCAAGCAGCGATTTTGGCAACAGAGCTGGTTTCGCTGGTTGGCCCCGGTGGGGGCCGCTGCGGCCATCGCCTTGGTCGTGGTCCGACCCGGCGCGGACATGGGCGGAGGCAGCGCAGCCCCGGCGGTCGCCCGCGCCGACGACACCCAAAAACGCATGGCCGACGAGGCGCCGCTGCCGCCGCCCGCCGCCGCGGCGGCCGAGGCCAAGTCGGCCAGCGTGGACGAGGCCGAGATCGAAGAGGAGCTGCCCTCGACCGCGGCCCTGCTCGAGCGCCAGTTCGAGATGCTCGAGCCCGCCGCCCGAGCCAAGGTCGGCGCGAGCGTCGAAAGCGAGCGCGGATCGATGCGCGCCGCACTGATCTCCAACGCCCGAGGAGGCGGACGATGAGGGGCTGGATCGGCAAACTCGGGTGGGGCCTCGCTGGTCTCGCGCTCGGCGTCGGCATCACCGTCGTCAGCAGCAGCTTCGCCGGCGATCCGCAGCCCCCCGAGGACTCGCAGGTACTCGTCGCGCTCGGCCAGCTCATGGATACGGAGCATCGGCGCGTGGATCTCTTGTTGGACAAGGGCGATGTCGCCGGGGCGATCGCGGCGCTCGAAGAGCTGCGCCGTGGCCCTTGGCCCACGCGCAAGGTCGGCGGCGACGCGTCGATTCAGCTGCGCCACGACGCCTACGGACGCTTGATGCGACTGCGCTTGGATCACCCCGAGGTCGACCCGCAGACCCCGGCGAAGCTGCTGAGCATCGTCGAAGAGGGCCTGGGACGCGAAGCCGAGCTCGTGCCCGACAACGTGTTCACCGCGCGATTGGTGGCCCAAAAAGGTGAGGTGCTCGAGAGACTGAAGCGCGATGACGATGCGTTGACCGCCTACGAGCGCGCCCTCGACATCAACCGCGGCTTGCTCGATGATCTGCTCGGGCAGGGTTCGCCTTGAGCTTCGGCTCGGGTTCGACACGCGTCGGCCATCACGCCCCGCATCCCGCCTTGCCCCCCAATCTCATGTCCCAACCCAACGACCGCTTTGACCGCTCCTTTGCTGCGTCCTTTTTGATCCTTTCGGCCTGTGGCGTGCTCGCCTGCGGGCCCTCGAAGGCCAGCCAGGCCGTGCACGTACCCGGCGAAGACGCCAGCATCGACGACTACGAGGACATGCTGGGTCGGGCCGAGGCCGCCTTGTCGGACATCGGTCTCGAAAAATCGGCGGCGCCGGGTGGCGGCGCACCGAGCGCGGGAGCAGACGCCGCCGACAGCACGGCGGCCGAAGCCGCCGCACCCGCCGAGGCCGGGGCCGAGGCCGAGCAGACCAAGTCGAGCAGCGGCTTCAACGGCGACTGCGACACCCTTTGCGATCTCTCGTCGACCACCTGCGAGCTCGAGGCGCGGATCTGCGTCTTGGCCGCGCGCCACGCCGGCGACGCCCGCTACGAGAGCGCCTGCTCGCGTGCCGGGGACGACTGCGAGCTGGCCGAGGGCACCGCGGAAAGTAGCTGTGAATGTGAGTACTGAGTTCGGCGCGCGCCTGTCTTCGCCGGGGTCGCTAGGCCTCGCCGGCGCCGTGGCGATGTCCTTCGCGCTGTCGGGCGTCGGCGGCTGCGCCTCGCGCGAGGATGCGGCGACGGAGTCGACCGTTCAGGCGCGAGACGCCGCCGCCCAAACCGAGGGCGCGGTCGAAGCTGCGGGCGAAGTCGAGGCCGCCGAGGAGCTCGAGCGCCGTCACGGCGCCGA
>JAUIJR010000627.1 GCA_030431075.1 Polyangia bacterium
GCCAGCGCTTCGCTGAGCCGCGACGGGCACGGGCTCGCCCGCGAGATCGGCGGCGCGGTGCAGGCCCAGGTGGACGCCTTTGATCCGGTCGAGACTTCGGGCCGCGAGATTCTCCGCTTCGTCTCGGCCGAGCTGGACTTCGATGGGCGCACCGCGGATCTGGCGTGGCTCGACGAGCTCCCGCGGGGGCCCGAGCTCTCGTTTTCGCAAGGGGAAGGGGCGGTCTCGGCCAAGGTCGAGGCCTCCAAGGGGCGCCTGCTGCCGGGCTCGGAGCTTCACTACGAGGCCGAGACCGTCTCGCTGCGCAAGGGCTTCGACGCGCAGAGCTTCGAGGCTCGGGCCGCCCTCACCGTGGACTTGGAGGTGGTCGAGGGGCAACGGGCGCCGGGGCGGGGGGAGGTTCGGCTACGGCGCCTCGAGAGCTTCGACGACACCGAGACCGACGCGCCTTGGTTCACCGCCCCGAAGCTGAGCGCGAGCCTCAGCGCCTCGGACGTGGACTTGGTCGAGGGCCCCGGCGTGCTGCGCCTCGCTTCGCTCGAGCTGCCGGAGCTCGCCGTGACGAGGCTCAGCGCCGTGGCGCCGCTCGTGGACGGGGTGACGATTCGCGGCGGCGCGCTTTCGGGTCGAGCTTCGGCGCAGGGCTCGAACCTGCTCGAAGCGCTCGACTTCGACTTCGCGCTCGATGCGAATGGGCTGAGCCTGCGCAAGGGAGAGACGGCGCTCCAAAGCGACGGCTACCTGCGCGCGAAGGGCTCCCTGGATCTAGACGCGCGCCGCGTCGTGTTCGACCCACTCCACGCCAAGCTCCAGGGCCTGGCCCTCGCCACATCGCGCGGCGAGACGGCCGACAACTGGGTCGAGATCGCGGGCGGCCGCGCCGAACTCGAGCTCGAGAGCAAGTCCCTAAAGCTCGAGGCAAAGGGCCGCATCGACAGCCTGCGGACCTTGTTGGCGCACCTGCGCCCGGGCGAAGACGCCTACGAGCGCGTACCGGAGATGGGCTTCGGCTCGGGCGAGGTGGAGTACGAGCTTCGGGTGCGAGCGTCCCCCGGGCGTATGCGCGTGGAGGTCGAAGAACTCTTCAGCGGCGCGGTGGACCTGGTGCTCGCCCTGAGCCGGGTGGGCGAGGAAATGCGTCTCGCCGCCCACCTCCGCCGCGCGAAGCTCGGCCTCGTCAGCAGCGGCCCCGACCAGCGCAGCTGGAAACCCGCCGTCGGCCGCGACTGGTTCGAGTCCAAGCGCGCCTGGGTGTTCGCGCAGCTGGAGGGCTAGCGAGGGGCCTAGGGCCGCAGCTCAAGGCAGGCGAACCAAGACGACATCGTCGAAGTCCGCGAACTCCCCGTCGTCTGCGGCTACGTTGTTGCAGGTGACGACCACGCTGGCGGCGGTGGCTTCGAACTCGGCGCTCGGCGTGTCGAGGAAGATCGAGGCGAACTCGCCCAGGTTGATGTCGGAGCCGACGCGGATCTGGCTGCTACCTTCGTAGCTCGCGGGCCCAAAACTCGCGCTGATGCGGTAGCGGGCACCCACCTCGAGCGCCACCGCTTGCGTGGCCAAACCGGGTTGGCCTCCGTCGCCGCCTTGGGTCTCTACCCGCAGCGCCCCATCGACGACCGAGAGGACCGCCAGCGTTGGCGTCCACCCCTGCGTCCCCAGGTCGAAGTCGCCGTTCTCGATGAGGTTGTCCACCTCGTCGCCGGTGGTCGACGTCTCGCCTTCGGAGTCACCCGCGCCGGGCTCGCCCGCGCAGCTCAAAAGTCCACACGAGATGATGGCCGACGCAGCGTACACGTTCAGGCGGTGCATTGCGGGAGAGTAGCAGGACGGCCCCCGTGCTCGCCCCCAGGCGGTGAGCTCACGAAAAAGGGCGCGCCCCTAGGCACGCCCTTTGCGAGTCGGAGGCCGAAGCCGGCGGCTCAGCCGCCCGAGCAGAAGTACTGCACGCTGGCGGTGGGCGTTTGCATCGCCTTGAAGTCGACGCAGGCTTGGCCGCACAAGGTGATGCGGTCGCAGCTGAAGGGGACGTCGGTGTCGCAGGTGGTCGTGGCCGCCTCGGTGAAGTACCAGCCGGTGTCCGCGTCGCAGTCGAAGCCGGGCGCCGTCTCATCGACGGGCAGGTATTGGGTGCCGTCGACGTCGACGCCGAGCTGGCTGCCTGCGGGCGGGGCCACGCTGAGTTCGATCTCGCAGATGGCCACGCTGTTGATGATCTCGTCGAGCGAGTCGTAGAGCTCGGCCGTGTCTTGGGCGTCGTAGTAGGCGGTGCCGAAGCCGATGCGGACGTTGTCGATCGAGGCCTCGTGGGCCGGGTCATCGACGAAGAGTCCTCCTTCCCAAGACCAGCTCAGCGTATGCGTGCCCGCCGGGACATCGAAGGTCGTAGCGACCCAAAAGGGAAGCGAGAGCCCGAAGAAGTCCAGCGACCCGGGCTCGCTGCCGTCGATTTCGAACTTCAGCGAGTCACCACCGAGCTCGGAGATGATCTTGCGGTCGAAGCTGACCTTGCCCGCGACCGGGAAGTTCAACGAGATCGAGAGCACGCTCGATTGGAAGGCATTGACGGTGCCGGCTTTCGCCGAGAAGCTGCCC
>JAUIJR010000628.1 GCA_030431075.1 Polyangia bacterium
CTGCCCAAGGTCGCACCCGCACCCGAACGAGAGCCCGAGCAAGACGAGATCCTCGCCAACGGCGGCGCCGACCTCCCCGCGCCCCCCGTCGCCCCCGAAGTCGGACCGGGGATCCTGCCGGATCTCGACGGCGCGACGATGACGCCCTAGGCGGGCGACGGCGGCTCCCCTACCCGCGCTCGCACAACTCGCGCAGCGCGTTCACCAGCGCGTCCATGCGCTTGGTGCTGGCCGGCACGACGAGGACGGTGTCGTCGCCGGCCACGGTGCCGAGGACGTCGGGGTGGCGCAGAGCGTCGAGCTCGACGCCGACCACGGGCGCGCGGCCGACGAGGGTGCGGATGACGATCATCACCTCGTTGTGCTCGACCGCGGTCACCATGTGGGCCGGGAAGGCGCTGCGGCGATCTTGCTCGATGCGGTAGACGAAGCTGCCGTCTTCGCGGATGCCTCGGTGGGCGCCGAGCAGCTTGAGGTCGCGGGAGATCGTCGACTGCGTCGTGTGCATCCCGCGGTCGGCCAACAGATCGCACAGCTCCGCTTGCGTGCTGCCGCGGCCGGCCAGCAACAGCTTGCGAAGGGCTTTGCGGCGCTCTTTGGCTCGGCTCATGCGGG
This sequence comes from Polyangia bacterium, assembly GCA_030431075.1. Taxonomy (GTDB): domain Bacteria; phylum Myxococcota_A; class Polyangia; order Nannocystales; family Nannocystaceae; genus JAUIJR01. The sequence goes on from JAUIJR010000628.1 coordinate 616, forward strand.
GCGAGTCTTCGACGCCGTAGGCGTGAAGACGAGGGACTTCGTCGGGGCTGTCGTCGCGCAGAATCATCTCAGCGCTCGACCGGGTCTTGGTGGCTCACGAGCGTACCAACTCCGCGGTCGGTGAACAGCTCGGCGACCAGCGCGTGGGGCATGCGCCCGTCGATCAGGTGGATGGCGGGGAGAGTGTGGCGCAGGCCCTCGGCCCCCAGGGCCTCGAAGAGGCGGGCGGTGGAGCTCAGGCGTCCCGCTTCGAGGCCCTTGGCCGCGGCTTCGGGTTCGACGCGCTCGACCAAGCCGCGTGCGTCGTGCAAGCCCGCGTCGTCGTCGAGGCACAAGAGCTTGCCCACGCCGAGGCGCGCACCCAAAGTGCACACGCGCTCGACGCTCAGTTGCGGCGCGACCAGGACGCAGGGTTGGCCGCGGTCGAGGCGGGGCTGGATCTGGCCGGGGCGGTCTTGGACCTCGGCCAGGCGGTACAAGCCCGTGGCGAAGGCCTCTTCGAGGCGGCCGTAGACCTCGCCCGCGTCGTCGTCGGTGAGTACGAGCAAGGGGCGGATGCCCGCGTCGAGCAGCAGCTCCATGTCGCGCACGAAACTGCCGAAGAGCATCGGTCGGTTGAGCACGGCCCCAGTCGCCAGCACCAACACGCGCATCCCGGCGAAGCGGCGCACGTAGCCGAGGCCGTCGACCAAGAGTTGGTGCTTGAGCTTCGGGGTGTAGGTGCCCAGGCTCAAGTTGCGACCGACGCGGCCGTCGGGGCGCACTTCGATCTGGGCCGCTTCGTCCGCGTTGATGCGCACGTAGTCGTAGCTCAGGTCGCAGCCCCAAGCGGTGAACGCGGCCTCGCCCAGTCCGAGCTCGACCTCCCAGACCACCTCGGCCCCGGCCAGCTTGCGCTCGAGGGTCGCCGGCTTGGGGCGCGGGCGGCCCTCGGCCACCACCGTCTCGCCTTGGACTTTGACGAACAAGCCGGGGGGCGAGAGCTGGACCTCGGCCAAGGCGGCGGCTTTGCCCAGTGCGGCCACCAAGCGTCCCCACTCGGCTTCGCCGGCGAAGACGCTGCACTTGAACAGCGAGGAGCTGGCGATGGCGCGCGCGAAGGCCTGGCCGGTCTTTTCATCGGGGGCGCCGCGGACCGTCACCTCCAACAAGCGGGTCGCCCCCTCGCCGTCGCGGGCGATCTGTTTGGCCAAGGCCACGAGCACGCGCTCGAGGGCGGCCGCGAAGGCGGCTTCGTCTGCGGGCGTGCTCAGCTCGACGCCGCTCGCTCCGCTGGCGAGGACCATCGCGGTGTCGTTGGTGCTGGTGTCGCCGTCGACGGTGATCGCGTTGAAGCTGCGATCGATCTGGGCGGACAAGATCCCTTGCAGGGTCTCGGCCGGGATGCGCGCGTCGGTGCACACGTAGCCCAGGGTCGTGGCCATGTTGGGGTGGATCATGCCCGAGCCCTTGGCCACGCCGAAGATGCGGACCGTGCCGCCGCCGAGCTCGATCTCGGTGAGCACCGACTTGGTGCAGGTGTCGGTGGTGAGCAGGGCGCGGGCGAAACGGGCGACGCCCTCGCCGCGGCCTTCGTCGGCGGCGCTGGCCGAGACCAGATCCGGAGCTGCGCCCTCGATGCGCTCGAGCGGCAAGGGCACGCCGATCACGCCGGTGGAGTTGGTGAGCACGGCGTCCGGGGGGCAGCCGATCTGCGCGGCCACGGCCGCGGCCATGCCCGCGTCGTGGGCTTCACCGTCGGCGCCGGTCATCGCGTTGGCGTTGCCGCTGTTGATGACGACGGCGCGCAGGCCCTCGCGGGGGACCAAGCTCGCGCCACGCCGGACACAGGCGGCCCGCACCGCGTTTTTGGTGAAGCAGGCGGCGACGCTCGCCCCTTGCTCGCTCGTGATGCGAAGCAAGGCGAGGTCCAAGCGGTTGCGCTTGATGCCGCAGTGCGCCCCGCCAAAGGCAAAGCCCAAAGGCAGGCGC
>JAUIJR010000629.1 GCA_030431075.1 Polyangia bacterium
CACCTCCAAGAGCGGACCCGAGGTCCGTGGCCACCGACGAATCGGCCGTCCGTGGCGCCCGAACAGCGTACTACTGCCCGGCCCGCCCGCAAAGGGCGCGGGCCGGGGTGCGATTTCGCAAGCCCTAGGCGTGCTGGTCTAGGATCCGGACGATGCGTCGAATCGCCGCTCTTTCGCTCTTCGTTTCGGTCTTCGCATGTACCGCCGCACCCGGTCCAGATGCGGATGGCGATGCCGACGCGGAGTCCTCGGACGACGCGAGCACGTCGAGTGCCACGGTCGAGACGGGTGACGGCGACGGCGACGGCGACGGCGACGGCGACGGCGACGGAGATGGCGATGGCGATGGCGATGGCGATGGCGATGGCGATGGTGATGGCGACGGCGACGGTGACGGTGATGGCGACGGTGATGGCGATGGAGATGGCGATGGCGATGGCGACGGCGACGGTGATCCCCTCGACTGCAGCACCAATCCGCTCCCCGGCTGCGACGAGACCAGCTACGCGCAGCCCAACCCGACCGTCAGCGAGCCCGCCGGTCTCGACGGCTGCCCCCCCGGCATGGCGCAGGCGGGCACGGTGTGCATCGATCGCTGGGAGGCCGCCGTGGTCGAGACGGGCGCCGGCGCGGCCCCCTGGAGCCCCTACCAGCACCCACCGGGCAGCGGCGTGCGAGCCATCAGCGCGCCGGATCTCGTGCCGCAAAGCTACATCGATCAGGTCACGGCCGCGGCCGCCTGTGCGGCCTCGAACAAGCGCCTATGTACCGACGCCGAGTGGCTCCGCGCGTGTCGGGGCAGCACGAACCAGACCTACCCCTTTGGCGACGTCGATCAGCCGGGAGTGTGCAACGACGCGCGCGCGTGTCATCCGGCCGTGCAGTACTTCGAGAGCTCCGGTGACGCGATCTGGGGGATGCTCGGGCACCCCTGCTTGGCTCAGCTTCCGGGCGGACTGGCCCGCGGCGGCACCCACCCCGGCTGCGTCAGCGAAGACGGCATCTTCGACATGATGGGCAACTTGCACGAGTGGACGGCGGATCCGGCCGGCACTTTTCGCGGGGGCTTTTACGTCGACACCGCCATCAACGGCGAGGGCTGCCTCTACGCGACGACGGCCCACGGCGTCGGACACTGGGACTACTCGACGGGCTTTCGCTGCTGCGCCGACTTGCCCTGAGCCGCGAAGTCCTCGAGGCCCACGACGAGCTCGCTGCACGCCGGCACCCCTTCGCGCCGCAGCACGCGACCGTCGAGCAAGCGCAGCTCGAGCTCGGCCACGGGAGCGTCCCCAGGGCCGAGCCCGAAGTGCGCGACGGCGGGACTTTGCCCCGAAAAGGCCTGCCGCACGCCGAGCTCGCGCACCATGAGGGCCTCGTCGCCGGCCGCCCGGCGAACGCTCACCCGCGCGTTGAGGGCCCGCCCCTCGCCGCCTTCCACCCGCACGCGCAAGCTACAATTGGCCTCGCCCCCCTCGTTGCGCAGCAATCGCAAGGGCTCGCCGTTGTGCGCGATCAGCAGATCCAGATCCCCGTCGAGATCGTAGTCGAAGCTGAGTAGGCCGCGGCCTTGGCCGCGCTCGCCGGCCAAGCCGGTCGCCGCCCCGACATCGACGAAGCGCGGAAGCCCCGACGCGCTCAGGCCTTCGTTGCGCCACGCTCGCATGGGGCGATCGTCGAAGACGCTCCCGGGGCCCCCATAGGGCACGCGAAAGCCGTTGGTCTCGACCAAGTCGAGGTCCCCGTCGTTGTCCATGTCGAAGGCCGTCGCGCCCCAGCCCCAGTCGCCGGCGTGGGTCCCGGTGGCGTAGGCGACGTCTTCAAAGCAACGCGGACCGCGGTTGAGGTAGAGGCGATTGCCGGAGCTGCATTCGCCCTCAGGACACGCGTCGTGATTGCGATTGAAGATCGCGGTCACGTACCAGTCGAGGTGACCGTCCCCGTCGAAGTCGCCGAAGGTCGAGCCCATGCCCGTGCGCTCGAGGTTGATCCCCGCCTCGAAGCTGCGATCCACGAAGCGGGTGCCGCCCTCGTTGAACAGCAGCTTGCTCGTGTGGTTGTCGGCGACCAAGGCCAAGTCGAGCCACCCATCTTCGTCGAGGTCGACGAAGCTCGGCGAGAACACCCAGATGCCGCCGGGGTTGGCGGCCAGCGCCTCGCTCCCGAGCTCGGGCCCCGCCTCTTCGAAACGCCCGCCTCCGTTCACGAACAAGCGGGCGTGGTGCATCCCGGGCACCAGGTCGCTGCCCTTCTTCCACTCGGTGGTGTAAAGATCCAAGTCCCCGTCGCGATCGAAGTCACCGACGCCCCCGCCGTAGCCGTAGTGCGGGAGTTCGTCGTCCATCGCGCTGGGATCGTCGCGCCACGCGAAGCGCGGCGGCGTCCCGCCGAGGTTCTCGAGCAAGCGAAAGGGCTGCTCGATCGAGCTCATGTGGGCGTCGAGGTCGCCGTCCCCGTCGAAATCGAAGAGGACGACCCCCGAGCTGCGCCACGCGTCAAAGGGCGTCGGCCCGGGATCGACGACGGCCTCCCAGGGCTCGAAGGCCGCGATCCCTTCGTCGGCGACGCGGTTGCGTAGCCATA
>JAUIJR010000104.1 GCA_030431075.1 Polyangia bacterium
CCCGAGGCGTGCGCATTGCGCTCCACCGACGCAGATTAGGCCTGCGGCCGAGCCTTGTCCAAGCGGCGCGCCCGTCCCGCCTGTACCCATGCGCAGGCGCTCGCGCCCGACGCCGACGCGAGCGCGCCCACGCAAAAGGCCGACCCGAAGGTCGGCCCCGTGCTTGCGGCGAGTTCGCTCAGCGGCGGCGCAAGAAGGCCGGAACGTCGCGTTGGTCGCCTTGGACCTCGTTGCGCGACCACCCGCCCGACATGCCGGTCTGCGAGTTTTGCGGCCCGTTTTGGACCTGCGGGTAGGGACCCGAGGCGGCCGGCGCCGGGGCGCGGTGGCCCAGCGGAAGTTGTTGAGCCGATTGCGACATCTGCGGCCCACCGACGATGGGCGGGTTCGGGTAGCCACCCGAAGCGGCCGCGTCGTAGGCCCCGGAGGACTGACGGCGGCGCCCACCTTGGTGGACCTTGATGGCCTCGCCGAGCTCGTCTTCGGCCGGCGCGTGCTGGTCGAAACCGGTGGCGATGACGGTGATGCGGATCGCGTCGCCCAAGGCCGGGTCGATGACCGCGCCGAAGATGATGTTGCAATCCTCGTGGGCGGCGCCTTGGATGAGCGAGGCGGCCTCTTCGACCTCGTGCAGGCGAAGGTCCATGCCCGAGGTGATGTTGATGAGGATGCCGCGTGCACCTTGAATGGTGACGTCCTCGAGCAGCGGGCTGTTGATCGCCTGCTGGGCGGCGGCGACGGCCCGACCTTCGTCGGTGGCCATGCCCATGCCCATGAGCGCGCGACCTTGGCTGCTCATGATGGTGCGGACGTCGGCGAAGTCGACGTTGATGATGCCGGGCACGGTGATGAGGTCGGACACGCCCGCGGTGGCGTGCTGAAGGACCTCGTCGGCCAAGCGGAAGGCGTCCATCAAGCTCGTGTTGGCCGAGGTGACCTTCAACAAGCGATCGTTGGGGATCGTGATCAGCGTGTCGACGGCCTCTTCGAGCATGTCGATGCCCTGACGGGCGAAGCTCATGCGACGACGACCCTCGAAGCCGAAGGGCTTGGTCACGACGCCGACGGTCAGGGCGCCGCACTCGCGGGCCACCTGGGCGATGACGGGGGCCGCACCGGTGCCGGTGCCGCCGCCCATGCCGGCGGTGACGAAGACCATGTCGGCGCCCTCGAGGCAGGCCGCGATCTCGTTCACGCTCTCGAGCGCCGCTTCACGGCCGCGCTCGGGGTTGGCCCCGGCCCCGAGACCGCGCGTGACGGTGTGGCCGAGCTGAAGTTTGGTTTGGGCGAGGTTGCGCTCCAACGCTTGGACGTCGGTGTTCGCCGCGATGAACTCCACCCCCTCGATCTGGGAGTTGATCATCGTGTTGAGGGCGTTGCCGCCCGCGCCACCGACCCCGATCACCTTGATGACCGCCGAGTCGGAGAATCCCTCTTCAAGTTCGAAGTGCGCCATGTGTTGCCTTTGGTCCGCGTGCGCTGGCGGAGATCGCCGCGCTCATGCCGAATAACGGCCCCGCAGATCCCAGGCAAAAAAGGCGCTGAATTTCCGGCCCGATCGGCGCATGCCGGTCGATCCAGAGTCACGAAAGCCCGGTTGAGTGGCCCGGGCCTGTGGATAGACTCACCTTATCCTACATGTAGGATAAAACGAAAAAGTGACGAATTCGGCGCCCGAGCGCCTCATTCGATCCCCAGCGCAGCACCCATGGCCGCGACGGCCGCCGCGGGCAGTGGTGCACGTCCCAGCCACAGCTCCTCGGCCGCGACCCCCTGCCACAAGAGCATCCGCAAGCCGTCTTGGGTCTTGGCCCCCTGGGCCGCCGCGCGATCCAAAAGTCCGCCCGGCGCGCCGGGATAGACGATGTCCACCACCCGCGCCCCGCGCTCGAGCCCCTCGAGGGGCAAGCGCGCCGGGAAGTCCTGGGGCCCGCCGGCCATGCCCACCACCGTGCAGTTGACCCAAAGATCCGCCGGCCAGTCCATCTCGGCGAAGGCCGTGTAGTCGCAACGGGCATGCGCAGACCCGCCGTCGTCGTCGACGCGCCGTTGCACCTGAAGAAGCTCGAGATCCTCGAAGCGAGACAGCGCGTGCAGCACCGCCCGCGAGGCACCCCCACTGCCGAGCACCACGGCCCGACGCGGCGGTGTCGGATCCAGCTCGGCCAAGGCGCGCGCGAAGCCCTCGGCGTCGGTGTTGTGCGCGACCCAACCGGACTCGCCGCGCACCAAGGTGTTGGCCGCCCCGATCGCTGCCGCGCTCTCGGCGAGCTCCGACACCCACGCGAGGGCCTCGACCTTGAGGGGCAGGGTCAAGTTGAGACCGGCGAGGCCTTCGACCCAGGCGCGCGCGAGCGCCTCGCCGAGCTCGCCTTGGGCGACGCGCCGACGCCCATAGCGGTGCGGCAAGCCCATGGCCGCGAAGGCGGCCGCGTGCATGCGCGGTGATTTCGAGTGCGCGATCGGGTCGCCAAAGACGGCGAACTCGAGGGGCTCACTCACGACTCGGGGTCCTCTTCGACCGACTCCACACGCACCTGGGCCTCGCCACGGGCGAAGCGAAGGCGCAGGCGATCGTCGACGGCGAGACGCGCCGCATCTTCGACCAGCTCCCCTTTTTCGGTGGTGGCCAGGGCGTAGCCGCGGTCCAACACGCGTAGCGGGCTCAAGGCGTCCAAGGTGCTCGCGCTGCGGGTCAGCCCGAGTCGCGCGCGGCTCACCCGCTTTTGCATCGCGGCCTCGAGGCGCTCGCGCAGATGCTCGAGCTCGCTTGTGCCCGCCGAGATCTGTGCGCGTGGATGGCGACGGTCGAGTCGACGCCGAAGCGCTTCGAGTTGCGCTCGCCGCTGCGGGACCCACGAGCGCGCCGCCCGTTGCAAGCGGCGATCGAGATCCTCGAGACGCGCGGCGAGCTGGCCATGACGACGCATCCCTGCGCGGTCCAAGCGGCGCCGCAGATCTTCGAAACGGTGGCGCACGTCGAGCGCCCGGCGCTCCATCACCAGGGCCAAGTTTCGCGCCTGCGCTTGCAAGCGCCGCGCTTGCGCGCCTTGGTCGGGAACCACCAACTCGCCGGCTTGCGAGGGCGTGGCCGCCCGCAGATCCGCGACCAAGTCGCACAAGCTCACGTCGACCTCGTGGCCCACGGCCGAGATCACCGGCACCGGACACGCAGCGACCGCTCGCGCCAGGGCCTCGTCGTTGAAGGCCCACAGGTCCTCGAGGCTGCCGCCCCCACGCCCCAAGATGATCACGTCCACGCCGGGACGCTGGGCCAAGCGCTCGAGGGCCACGCGCAGCTCGGCGGGCGCCTCGTTGCCTTGGACCCGCGCCGGCGCCAACAAGATGTGCGAGGGCCGACGCCGCGCGATGACCTTGCAGATGTCGTGGATGGCCGCCCCCGAGGGGCTGGTGACCACGCCGATGGTCCGGGGCGAGCGAGGGATCGGGCGCTTGCGGGCGGGGTCGAAGAGGCCCTCGGCTTCGAGCTTTTGTTTGAGCCGCTCGTAGCGGGCCATGAGGTCGCCGAGCCCCGCCGCTTCCGCGCGCTCGACGTACATCTGGAACTTCCCTTGCGCGGCGTAGATGCCGAGCTTGCCTTGCACCCGCACCTGCTTGCCGCTTTCGAGTCGAAAGCGCAGGCGCTGTACCGACGAGCGCCACATCGCGCAGCTCAAGGCCGCGTCCCCCTCGCGCAAGGTGAAGTAGGCGTGCCCCGAAGGCGCGAGCTTCAAGTTGGCGATCTCGCCTTCGACCCACACCGGCCCAAAGGCGCGCTCGACGGTGCGGTGAGCCCGCTCGACGAGCTCACGCACGCCGATGGCCGCGGGGCGCCGCGAGCCTTGGTCGAAGCGGATCCCCAACTGCGCCATCGTCTAGGTGGGGCGGGCCTCCCCGCCGCGGGCTCAGGCCTTGCCCTGGTGACGCGAAGCGACGCGCTGCAGTCGGGCGCGCAGCTCGGCGAGCTCGAGCTCCATCTTGGCGACGCGATCGCTGTACTCGCGCATGCCGACGGAGATGGGCGCGTCGGCCTCGCGGGCGACCGCGACGCCGGGGGCGGGCGAGAGGGGGGCGGGTTGCGTCTCGACGGGGGTCATGTAGACCTGCAACTACGCGCAGTGTGATCAGGGCCTCGATTAATTGCAAGGCCACAGGCCCACGGGCCGCGAAGGGATCGTTGGCCCCCGAAATTTGGGCCGCAGCGCGCCGCGAGGCACTAAGAAGCATGTCCTGGACCCGCCTTACGATCGCCATCGCCTTGAGCTTCGGGGCCGCGGGCTGTGACTTTTTCAAGGAGCTCGAGGGCAACGAGTCCGAAACGGGCGAAGAGAGCAGCAGCGAGACCGCGGGCGAGAGCACTGGCGAGACCGGCGAAGAGAGCTGCATGCTGGGGGTCAACGACGCCTGCATCGCGCAAGACTTGGTGCTCACCTGCGAGCAGGACAGCGACGAGTTCGTGACCTTCGACTGCGCCGCCGCGTGTAGTCCGAACCTCAACGTCAGCTGCATCACCGTCTCTGGCGTGCAGGGCTGTTGGTGCGCCGCCCCCGGCCCCAACAAGCTCGACAGCTGCAGCGAGCTCGAAGACTGTCTCGATGGCTGCGGGGCACAGGCCTACGAAAGCTGCGGCGACACCTGCTTCGCGCGGACCGACAGCCAGACGGTGCGCCTGCTCGGCGCGCTGATCTACTGCGCCGAGCAAAGCTGCGAGACGATCTGCGGGCAGGACCCGGGCGCGGCTTGCGGCAATTGCTTGTGGGATGCCCGCCAAGGTCTCATCGGCGACTGCGCGCTGGAGCGCTCGATCTGCGACCAAGACAGCAACGGCGATCCGTGGCCCTGAGCTGCACCCGCGGCGATCGCTAGGTCGGCGCTCCCCAAAAGGATGGCTTGCCGGCCGCGGCCCCTTGTGTCGACGCCACGCCGCGTTATTGTCCGCAGACCGTGCCCGGGAACAGCTTTGGCCGCCGCTTCGTGGTGACGACCTTCGGGGAGTCGCACGGCGGTGCGCTCGGCGTGGTGATCGACGGCTGCCCCAGCGGCTTCGACTTTCCGCTCGCGACGATCCTCGCCCAGCTCGATCGTCGACGCCCCGGGCAAAGCCGCCTCACGACCCAGCGCAAAGAGCCCGACGCCCCCGAAGTGCTCAGCGGCATCGACCCCGAGACCGGCCGCACCTTGGGCACGCCGATCGCCATGATCGTGCGCAACAAGGACGCCCGCTCGGAGCACTACGACGACATCGCCCGCGCCTACCGCCCCTCGCACGCCGACTACAGCTACGAAGCGCGCTTTGGACTGCGGGCCGTCGCCGGTGGGGGCCGGTCGAGCGCGCGCGAGACCGTCGCGCGCGTCGCCGCCGGCGCCTTGGCCGAGCAACTGCTCGCCCACCTGCACGGCGTGGAGATCGTCGCCTGGGTCGAGTCGATCGACACCCACGAGGCCCTCGCGGTCGACCGCGACGCGATCACCCGCGCGCAGGTCGACGCCAACGATGTGCGCTGCCCCGACCCCGAAATGGCCGAGGCGATGGTCGGCGCGATCGAGGCGGCCCGCAAAGAGGGTGACAGCCTCGGCGGCGTGATCCGCTGCGCGATCCGGGGCGTGCCCGCCGGCTGGGGTGCACCGGTCTTCGCCAAGCTCACCGCCGAGCTCGCCGCCGCGATGATGAGCCTGCCCGCCACGCGCGCCTTCGAGATCGGCGAAGGCTTCGGCGCCACGACCATGCGCGGCTCGACACACAACGATCCCTTCTACATGCAAGGCGATCGCGTGCGCACGCGCTCGAACCACTCGGGCGGCATCCAAGGCGGGATCAGCAACGGCGAGCGCATCGATCTGCGCGTGGCCTTCAAGCCCACCGCCACCATCTTCAAGCCCCAAGAGACGGTCACGCCCGAGGGGCAAAGCGTCAGCTTTCAGCCCCGCAAAGGCCGCCACGATCCCTGCGTCCTGCCCCGCGCCGTGCCCATGGTCGAGGCGATGGCCGCCTTGGTCTTGGTCGACCACATGCTCGAAGCGGCGAGCGCTCGCCTCGAGGATCTGAAGCGATGAGCCTACGCGTGATCGAAGGCGGCGCCGCGCCGGATCCCGAGCGTGGCCCCCAGTCGCGGGATCCAAAGTCGCAGACATCTCGAAGCACCGCTCCCCCACCCCGCCCGCGCGGGACCATCCCCCTCGCCTTGGCCCAGGGCTTCGAAGCCGGCGAACCGGTGATCTGGTGGGGCGAGAAGACGAAGATGAACTGGCGCCCCGTGGGGGTGATGGTCCTCGCCGGCGTCGCCGTGATCTTGGGGATCACCTTGTTCGCCCCCGAGTTTTGGGCGCAGCCCTGGCGCGACTGGGCCAAGACCGTCGCGGCCATGCAGCTGCCGGCCGTCGCCATCGCCATCCGCGAGTTCAAGAGCCGCCGCGCCGTCGCCATCACCGACAAGGCCGTCGTCGACCTCGCCCCCAACGGCAGCCGCGACCGACTCACCTTTCGCACCGTTCGCAGCGTGCGACGCGACTGGCTCAGCGGCGGCGTGCGCCTGATCGGCCAGCGCCACGAAGTTCGGATCCCGCCCGCCTTGATGGAAGAGGCCCGCGCCGCCATCGCCTCGCAGATGGCCCACGTCCTCGACTTCGGCAGCGAAGGTCCCGACGATCGCCTGGCCTGGTTCCCCTGGCCGGGTCGGCTCTGAGGCGCGCCGCTCACTCCCGTGCTGGCGGCGGCCGCAAGGGATCCAAGACCCCGGCGCGCAGCGCTCGGCTGATCGCGCGCTGAAAGGCGAGCTCGTGCTCGGCCGTCACCTCGTCGTAGACCTCGTTGATGAGACCGTAGGCGCTCAGCAAGATGGCCGCGAAGTGACGCGGGCTGGGCTCTCGAAAGTAGGCCTCGGCCAGGGGCGCGTGTTGTGCGACACGAAGGACCCCGCCGATGTAGCTGACCGCGACCTCGCCGTGCTCGCGCAGCACGTAGACCGAGCGGAGGCGTCGGCCGTCGCTGCGCAACCCGTCGATCCAACGGCGGATGCCTTCGGCCAGGGGCAAGGCGTCGGCCGAAAAGCCCTGCAGGCGCTCGCGGGCCAGGCGACGGATCCGGGTCGGGTCCACCACGCGCGCCAAAAATTCGCGCAGCTCGGGCGCGGCCGAGGCATGCAGCTGGGCGAGCAAGGGCGCGCGTAGATCCACGTCGGGTCCGAGCCGCCGACCTTCGATCAGCAGGCCCGTCAACGAGATGTTGCCGCCCTCGGCCAGCGGGAAGAAGGCGAGGCGGGCCATCTCGCCAGCCAGCGGGTCCGCGTAGCGACGGACCAGGCGGCCGTCTTCGTCGCGGGCGATGTCGAGGTTGCGCGACAAGAAGTCCAAGGCGGCCGCCCCCAACTCTCGACCGCGGGCCTCGCCCATCCCTCGAGTCCGAAGCTCGCCGTGCACCTCGTGCCACAAGGCGCGCGCGCACTTCAAGATCGCTGCGCCGGGGGCTTGGGCCGCGGCCGTCGTCGCGGCCCGAAAGACACCGCTGATCCGGTAGCGGGTCGCCAAGTCACGCTCGTTGCGACGGCGCCCTTTCGGATCGATGATCACGATGCGGGCGTCGGAGCCCGGCGCCTCGAGCCAAGCGCGAAGCTCCCCCTCCTCGGTGACGAGCAAGCGCTCGTGCGTGCCCTCGGGATGGGTGGGCGCATCGATCTCCTCGACCGAGGCCCCCCAGGCCGCGCCGAGGCGGGCGAGCGCCGCACCGGTGAAGGCGTCGACGCGAAGGATCAAGGGTCCAGCCCGGCGAGCCTTGGCGGCCGAAGGCGCGGCCGGCTCGGGGTCTCCGAAGACGACGTCGATCCCTTCGCCGCCGAGCGCCTCAAAAAGTTCGCGCACGGTCACCGGCTCGCCCTCGGCCGTAGCGAAGAGGGGGAACTCGCGCAAGGCGGCGTCGAAGATTTCGAGGGCCGCCTCGACTCCCTGCGTTGCCCCCTCGATCCCCGCGATGCAGACATGGCGACGCAGATGCCCGGCCGCTTCGCGCCGCGAAAACTCCCACTGGATGGCGGCCGCCCGCTCGCTGGGCATCGTGGGGGTCTGGCCGCGCGCGCGCGCCAACAAGCCCGCGACCAAGGCGGCGCGGGTGGCCGGATCTGGACCCGGATCCGGCCCTGGATCTGGCGCCCCCACACCGGGTGCGCGCTCCCAGTCGAGGCTGCCCCGACGTGGCGCACGCAGACCGAAGGCGCGGTCTCGGATCGCGTAGGCGCCGCTGCGCGCGAGCACTTCGCGCCCGTCCACCCGCACGTAGCCCGTGTCCCCGAGCAGGCGGGTGAGCGCCGACTCGGCGCCGGGATCGAAGGCCAAGACCATCTCGGGCTCGAGGCCGTCGAGGTCCGGCTGCACATGCGGGGCGACCCCAAAAAGCAGCCCCTCACCGTTGGCGGCCAGGGTCTCGAGACGCGAGAGGGTCACGGGCTTTCCGGTCACCGTGCGAAAAAGCGGCAGCGCCTCCAAGCTCGCGTCGTGGCGCAGGCGCACCAGGTCCAGCGGCGGCGTCTGCTCCGAGAGGTCCAAGCGAGGCACCACCGAGCTGGCGAGACGGTGCGAGGCGATCATGCGCGCGTCGGGCCCTTCGAGACCCTCGTGGACCATGCGGTGCAGGACCTCGGCGTCCACGGCGTCGGCGAAGTCCACGGCGTGCTCACAGATCAGCTCGGCCAAGGCCGCGACGATGCGCGCGGCCGCGGCCTCGCCCTCCCCGAAGAGGCGGCCGACGCTCAGCTCCGGGAACTCGGCCACGATGACGTGCCCCGGCCCCACCTCGCTCGCCGCGCCGCGATGAAAGACGCGGTCTTGGGCGCGCAGCTCGACGCGACTGCGCTCGAGCTTCCCCTCTCGCTTCGGCGTGAAGACCTCGTAGCGTCCGCCCCCGCCCAAGATGGCCTGGAGCTTCGCCTTGCGGACGCCGGCGCCGGCCAAGCCCGCGCACAAGGCAGCCAGTGGGATCGACTCGCCGGCGCGCGCGCTGGCGATCCAGGGCCGACGCGGGGGCCCGGCCTCGGGGCGAGCGTAGTGCGCGGCGTCGAGTCCGTCGCCGAGCTCGGGCACGATGAAGGCGCAGCGCTCGGGCGCGAGTAGGCGCAGGGCATCCGGGCGTGGCGCGCTGCCGATCAGCACCGGCGCGTCGAGCTTGCCCGCCAGTTTCTGCGCCTGATCGAGGCGATGCTCATGGGCCGCATCGCGCTCGGCGACCCAAACCATGCGGGGGCTGTCGAGCAAGAGTTCACGCAGCTCCCTCACCGCGAGCGGAGCGTCATGGCCGGGCACGCGCACGGCGTAGGGCGAGTCCTGCCCCTTCTTGCCGCCGGCCAGCTGCCGCACGTAGGGAGCCAAGCGCGCCCACATCTCCTCGTAGCGCGCGTCCTCGACGATGCCCGAGTGGTCGACGGTCTTGTGCAGCGCATCGAAGCAGATGATCCCGCCCATGCGCGTGTTCTTGCCGAAGGCGCGGGTCTTCGACTGGATGTGCACCCCGTAGGTCAGCAAGGCGAAGTTGGGCTCGCCCCAGCTCGCGTCGATGCCGAGCACACCATAGAGGTCGCCCTCGTCGAACTCGAGGGTCTTGCGATAGCCACCGATCCGCGGGATCCGAAGGCTCCCGAAGCCGAAGACCGGACTGCCGTCGACCACGATCGGGATCGGGGCGGTCAAGCAGCGCTCTTCGATGACGCCGACCTCGCGCGGCGGGTTGGCCAGGCGGTGCTGTCGCCACGCCCGCCCCAGCGCGCCGCGCTTCATGCCTTCGATGCGGATGTAGGTCCCCGCCAAGGGGCGCTCGGGGCGGCCGATGACCACGGCGTCGGTACCCGGCTCGAGCACCATGCGCGTGGTCCCCTTGGCCGTGCCGTCACCCGACTCCACCACGATGCGATCGGGGTCGAAGCGCAAGGCGGCGTTGAGTCCGAGCGCGAGCGCCCGCACATCGGCGACGTCGCTTCGATCTTTGGACGCGAAGAGAAAGTCGAAGAGCTGCCCGAGCTCGGCTTCGTCGAGTCCGCCGCCGATGTAGGCCACCGTGCAGCTGGTGGCCGAGATCCGCAGGTCCACGTAGGCGGCCCCGTTGGCGATGGCCGCTTGAATCAGCTCGAGGATGTAGTGGTGCGGGTCGGCGAGGGCGAACTCCCGCAGCTTTTGGATCGCGCGCTTTCGGGCGACCGTGAAGCGGCGCCGCGACTGCATCTGGCCCGGCTCACGAGAGCGCGCGATGACGGCGTCGATGCTCATCCGTGCTCCTTCACGCTATGACGGACGGCGGCCATGAGTGCGGCGTCGGGCGGGGCCAGGCGGTCTTCGTGCAGCAGCAAGGCGCGGCACAGACAGTAGACGGCGAGCTCGAGGTCGGCCTCGGCCAAGGCCAGCATCTCGCGGACGTGCGGATGGCGGTGGTCGATGATCAGCCGCGGTCGCTTCCAGCGCTCGCGGACATAGACCGCGTCCGTAGGTCGCAACATCAGGGCGTCGAGCTCGGGACCCAGCACGAAGAGCGGCTCGTAGCCGGCCTCGCTCGTGATCTCGGCGAGATGCACCTCTTTGTAGCGACGGCCGACGCTGCGCAGCGCGACGAGGCAATGGCCGAAGAGGGTCTTTAGACCCGGCGGAAACTCCGCCTCCAGATCCACACTGCACAAGATGAGGTGGGGGTCGACGAGCTCGAGGTTCCGCTGACGAATGTGCTCGTCGAGGCCCATGCGCTCGAGCACCCGCCGCCCCAAGCGATTTTTTTGGCGCGCCCCGAGGTAGCGACCCACCACCGCGCGCACGGGCGAGGAGGCCGGCGGTGGGGGCTCGAGCAGAACGGGGACTTCGCGCGTGGCCAAGACTCGCGTCAAGGCGGTGGGCTCCGAGCACAAGTAGACGTAGTCCTGATCTTCGAAGGCCTCCCACAGCGCCTGGAGGCTGGTGGCCCGGCCGTCGATGCAGCGCAAGATCGGACGCGAGGCCAAGCTCTCGTCGTCGACGAAGGTCGGCTCGTGCGCGAGGTAGCCCAGCCAGCGCACGTAGTCGCTGCGCCGCGCCAAGCTCCAATGGGGCTCGGCGCAGGCACTCTCGAGGGCTTCGAGCAGGCGCTCGCGCACCTGGTGCCGCGCGACCCGGGCGAGGGCCACCATGGCCTGCTCGAAGTGTTCGTCGCGCATGACGGTCTCGCGGCTCAAGGTGTGCTCGAGCCAGGGGCTTTTGACCTTGAAGGCGAGGTGCCGAAAGCGATCGGCGTGCTCGCCCAAGATCGCATCCGGGTCGCTGCCCACGGCCAAAGCCAGCCCGCGGTTGTAAAAGCCGAACACCGGCGTGCGGCTGTAGGCCATGACCATCTCGAGCTCGCCCTCTCGCGCCTCGGTCATGAACTCGCCTTCGACCTCGAAAGGCGCATTGATCGGGCGCGGCCCGTGGTCGCCCTTGGCGCTGCGATCTTCGAAGCTGATCTCGGTGTCCGAGTGGGCGCACCACTTGCGCAAGGTGGACTCGACCCGCTCGACGACCTCGCCGTAGCGCTGGGCATCTCCGGCCAAAAACGAGGTGATCTGCGTGCCCTCGACCGGTCGATCGATGCGGGTCTTGGTGAAGCTCAGGTCCGCATGAAAAAAGACCTCCCACCACTCACCGCCTCGCCCGGTGTGCACGAGCACGCCCGCCGGTTGCAGCGCGAAGACCGAGACGAAACCGATCCCGAACTTTCCGATCTTGGTGAGGTCGTTCTCCTTGGCCGAGCTGAACAGCTGGGTCAGCTGCTGATCGATGATCTCCTCGGTCATGCCCGCGCCGAAGTCGTCGACATGGATGGAGATGACGCCCGACTCCGGCGCCTCTTCGGGCCCCGCTTCGAACTCGGTCCACACCTCGATGTTGGTGCTGCCCGCGTCGATGGAGTTTTGGACGAGCTCGCGCAGGTAGTCCCACGCCGAGCTGAACTGCGTGACGAGGTTGGAGAGGGTCTCTCGGGTGAGGCGCTCGTCCACGGGCCGCGAGTCTATCTCACTGGCGCGTCAGGTTCTCGAGGGTCCGCTCGAGGCGGCGTCGCGCCTCTTCACCGGCCACGGTCGCCGTGCCATCGAGCGAGCCCATGTCGACGCCCGAAAGGCCGAGCGGCATGGCGAAGGCCTCTCGATGAAAGCCCCGCGCCAGCGCGCGGGCCCGGGTCTGCGCGTCGGCCTTGCTCGCCGCCTCGGGGTCTTCGTCGAGCTGCGGCCAAAAGGCGGCGTGACAGCCGAGTTCGGCCCCGCTCGGCGCGCGCAAACAGGTGCGGAGTTCACCGCCGAGCTCGAGGATCTCGACCTCGAAGCCCTTTTCACCCACATCGAGACGCGGCGAGTCTTCGAGCATCGCTTCGAGCGCTTCGGCCTCGGCGCCAGAGGCCGTGCGCACCAAGGTCGTCGGCAAGGCGATGCCCATGCGCCGCACCACGCCGGGCTCGAGGGTCATGGCGAACTCGTAAAAGGCGCGCGCTTGCTCGTCTTCGCCGTCTTCGCTCGCCGCCAGGCCGGCGACCGCCGCAACGCGGGCGCGCAGCATCACCTCGCTGGTGGGCAGGGTGTCGAGCACGCCCGAGGCCTTTTTCCACGCGGCCTCTTCGTCGCCACGGGCGTAGGCCACCTCGACCTCGAGGGCGTCGTAGTAGGCCTCGAGTCCCGAGAGCTCTGCGTCTTCGCGGACCTCGGCCAGGGCTTGGGCGATGACCCCCGCGCCCGCGACCTCGACCAACTCGCCCATGAGCCAGGGCGGCACCGGCTCGAGGCCGCCGTGCACGAAAAAGCGGAGGGTCTGCTCGAGGGCCTCGCCTTCGGCCAGCGCTTTTTCGACGCGCCCCTCGTCCACCCACTGCGCGTGCGCCTCGTCGGCCCGCTCGCTCATGCGCGCCCACCAGCCGCGCGGGTCGTCGCCGTAGCTGCGGGCCTCGTCGAGACGCTCGAGGTGCGCGCGACGGATGGCCATCCGCAACAGGGCGTGGGCGCCGACGGTGTGGGCCGAGCTCGTCACCGTCAGGCCGCGGCGATCGGGGTGCTCCACGGCTCGATCGATCAAGGGACGGGCGCTGTCGGTCTCGCCGGCGACCAGCAACAAGGTCGCGGCCAGCGCGTCCTGATCGGCGCGGATCTGGTCGCGCAGGGCCGGCGGCTGTCGGGCCCGCCAACGCTCGGCCTCGAGCAGCGCTCGCGTCGCCTCTTCGCCGCGTCCTTGGTCGAGAAAGAGGCGCACGAGCAAGGCCCAGGGGTTGGCCGCCGTGAACTCGAGCCGACGGGCGCCGGCGAGGGCGAGGCGCTCGACCTCGTCGGGACGCAAGCTCGCGCGCGCGGCCAGGGCCGCGTTGTAGGCGTGGACGGCGACGGCGGTCACCTCATCGGGCGGCGCAAAGGGAGGGTCGTTGACCTCGGCTTCGCGCTTGGCCTCTTCGAAAGCCGCCACGCAGCTGTCGAACCAGGCCCGCCGCGTGCCCTCTTGGCTCTCGATCGCGCACAGGGCGTTGCGCCCCAAAGAGCGCTGGCTGCTGCCCGCACTCTCGATGGCGAGCTGGGCCTGCTCGCGCGCCTCGTCGATGCGACCCAAGCGCAACAAGGGCCACACGCGCTCGGCCGACAAGTTGGGATCGTAGAGGTCGTCGTGAAACTCGAGCATCGCCAGGCGGTACTCGTGCTGTTCGAGCTCGCCGGCGATCTGCTGGATGGCGAAGAGCAGCTCTCGGTGCAAGCGCCACGGCGCGCCCGCATGGGCCTCGCTCGTCGGCCAACGGCCCTCATAGAGCTCTCGCGCCCGGCCGAGATGCCACATCGCGCGCGGAAGGTCGCCCTCGGCCTCGCGCAACACCGAGCCCAGCACGTAGTGGGCGACGATGGATTCCTCGTGCGCCTCGAGGTAGGCCTCGGCCCGCCGTCGCGTGGTGATCGGCGTGCGGCCTTGGTACTCGGCGTAGAGCGCCTTTTCTTCGTCCTCGAAGGGTCCTT
>JAUIJR010000630.1 GCA_030431075.1 Polyangia bacterium
AGCCAGGGCAGCGGCGAGACCACAGAGGGCGACGGAGATGGTGACGGCGATGGCGACGGGACGACCGGCGATGGAGACGGCGACGGCGACGGCGACGGAGATGGCGACGGAGACGGGGACGGCGATGGCGACGGAACGACCGGCGACGGAGACGGCGACGGCGACGGGGACGGCGATGGCGACGGCGAGATGGGCTGCAAGAAGGTCGACCTCCTCTTCGTGATCGACGACTCGGGCTCGATGTCCGACCAGCAAGACAAACTGACCGAGGCCTTCCCGAGCTTCATGCAGCTGGTCGATCAAGAACTGGTGGTCGAAAAGGGCATCGACTACCGCGTCGGCGTCATCTCGACGGATATGGCGGGGACCGGGCAGTGCGTGCTCGGGGTGATCTGTGGCCAAGGGCACCGCGGCCGCCTCCAACACACGCCCGACCGACTCAACTGCAGCGACGTCCCGGCCGGCCGCTGGATCAACACAGGGCCGGTGGCGACGGTCTCGGCCCAGTTCACCTGCATCGCGTCGATGGACGGCGGCGGCTTCGCCGAGCAACCCCTCGAAGCCACGCGCGCGGCCCTGATCGATCGCGTCAGCGATGCCGAGGCCTACAACGCGAACTTCCTGCGCCAAGACGCCTTGTTGGTGCTGGTCATCGTGACCGACGAAGACGACCAGTCGGTGTGGGAGGTGCCGGAGATGGGCGGCATCCTCTGGCCGGGCGTCAACCAGGCGCCCGTGCAGGACTACTGGAACATGCTGGTCAGCCTCAAAGGCCTCCCCGAGCGCATCGCGATCGTCGGCCTGCACGGCAAGTCGAACGAAAGCTGCCCCCCGGGCGCCGAAGACCCCATCGTGGCCCAGGCCCCGCGCCTGCACCAACTGCAATCCCTCGCCGCCCCCAACGCCTTTTGGGGCGACTTGTGCGACGAGGACTTCACCACGCCGCTGCAACAAGCGCTCGATGTGATCGAGACGAGCTGTGTGAACTTTCCAGTGCCGCAATAGGTGCCGCAGTGAGGGCCGCAGTCGCTTTAGCTACCCCTCGGCCCCCAACAGCGCGTCCACATCCATCATCGCCGCCAAGGCGTAGGTCGCGGCCTCCAGCAGCGGGTCCCCGACCTCTTGGCCGGTGGCCTCGGCCGCGCTGAAGATGGCGGCTTGCAGGGTCTGGCCTTGGGCCAAGGCGGCGTAGAGGGAGGCGGCGAGGGCGTCGACTTCGAGCTCGCGGTAGGCGTGTTTGCGGTCGCGGCAGACCAGCAGGTGCAGGCGGCCGGCGGGGGGCGGGGTGGCTTCGTCGCCTTGGCGCAGGTCCCAGTCGAAGCTCAGCAGGCGCGTCGTTCCGTTGACGCGCACGCCTTTGTCGAGGGCCACGGGGAGCTCCGTCGCCTCGCCCACGCGGCGGGCGTCGTTGGGGAGCTCTTCGGACAGCAGCTCGTAGGTCGCCAGCTGGGGGAGGTGAGCGGGGACGGTCGCGTCGCTCTCCCAACGCGGCCTCGCCCAGGCCACGAACTCGCCCGGCACCTCGCGCAGGTAGGCGCTTTGGATCCCGCGCGCATCCAGAAAGGCGACCACCTCTTCGCGCATGCGATCTTCGCCCAGCGTCGCCGTGCAGCGGGACAAGAACTTGAACACCACGTTGCGCACACGGTTGTGCACCAAGCGGCGGTAGGCCATCAGGCGCTTGGGGCCCAAGCTCAGCATGGCTGTGCGGTCCGCTTCGTCGAGGCCCAGCTCGGTGAGGAAGGCTTCGGCGTCCGCTTCGAGGCGCGCTTGGCCCTCGGCTTCGCGGATCACCGCCGCCAAGGCGTGGATCGGGGCTTCGGCGCGGGCGTCAGCCATGGGCTCGTGTCTCTTGGGTCGCCGCGTCGCGCAGGGCCGCGTCGTAGGCGACTTGCAGGCGCGCCACTTCGTCGAGCAGCTCGTCGAGCTTGGGGATGTTCGTGTCGCGCTCCAGCAGCACCGGCACCGGGCCGATGCGGGACACCACCCACTGCATCATCTTCACCACCTCCGGAAGCACCGTGGCGCCGTGGGTGTCGACCAGCATCTCGTACTCTTCCCAGCTCTCGTGGCCGGCGATGTGCAGCTGGCGAACCCGCTCGAGGGGGATCTTCGCCAGCCAGTCGTAGGGGTCGAAGCCGAAGTTTTGCGCGTTCACGTAGACGTTGTTCACGTCGAGCAGCAAGCCGCAGTCGGCCTGGGTGGCGACGGCCGTCAAGAACTCCGGCTCGTCCATCTCGGCGTGGCCCATGCGCAGGTACTGGCTCACGTTTTCGATCAGCATCGGCTTTTCGATCGCGGCCGAGGCCTCGCGCACGCGGGCCGCGATGCGGGTGGCCGCCGCGTGGGTGAAGGGCACCGGCAACAAGTCGTGCAAGCGCACGCCGCCCTCGCCCGAAAAGCACAGGTGGTCCGAGTGCCAGGCGCCGCCGTAGCGGGCACAAAAGTCGCGCAGGCGAGACAGGTAGATGGGGTCGAGGGGATCGGGGCCGCCCAGGGACATCGTGAGCCCGTGGGTGATCAGCGCATGGCGCTGTGCGATCTGCTCGAGGTAGGCCGGCCACTTGCCCC
>JAUIJR010000105.1 GCA_030431075.1 Polyangia bacterium
GCGCGTTGGTGGACCTGGGTCCCCAAAGATGCGCCCCGCAAGTACACGCTGCCCACCGACGCGCAGCTCGAGATGCTCCGGCGTTTCGTCCCCTGGGTGGTCGAGCAGCTGCCCGACGTGCCGCTGAGCTTCCCCACCAAGGCGTTGAACTCGCGCCAGCGCAAGGTCGACGGCTGGCGCGAGGGCAAACGGACACGTCCCGGCGTCTTGGCCCACGGAGACGTGTCCTCACACGCCGACGGTCGCTACCTGCTCGAAGACTTGATCGCCAACCTCTAGGCCCGCCCAATGCCCGCTGCCAAGTCCCAGCCCGACCCCGTCGTCATCTTCGTCCACGGGATCCAAGGCTCGTGGCTCAAGAACGAGTATCCCGTCGACTACGACGACAAGCTGCTTTGGTCGGGCATCACGCGGCGCAAGATGAGCGCGTTGCATCTGCATCCGCGTGACGCGAGCGTCGACCAAGACGCGGAGACCTTGGTCGAGCCTCACCAGATGATCCCGCTCATCTACAAGGAGATCGTCGAGGAGATCCGCGACGAACTCAGCGAGCGCCCCTACGTCTACGCCTTCCGCTACGACTGGCGAAAAGACAACCGCGAGGCCGCCAAGGCACTGCGCAACTTCACGGCCCGCGCCCTCCAGATCGCAGCGGTCCACGAGCAAAGCGCCGGACACCCCGCGCCCAAGAGGGTCGTCTACATCGGCCACTCGATGGGCGGTCTCGTCATCAAGTGGCTCGCCACCAAGCTGCTGCGCACGACCAGAGACCGTCGGTTCATCGACAAGATCATCACCATCGCCACCCCCTACGGCGGATCTCTCAAGTCCGTGGAAGCCCTACTCCCCGGCGCCCGAAACCTCTTTGGCGTCGAGCACCGCAAGTCCATGCGCCACGCGGCTCGTACCTTTCCCGGCGTCTTTCAATTGCTTCCGGCGTGGCAAGGGGCGCTCGTCCAAAAGAAGGATGGCCAGCCCCTCGACGTCTTCTCCGCCAAGTCCTGGCAGGCCAACTTGGTGGAGAGCCTCGAGAAGGGACCCTTCTTCAAGGGCTACCTCGAACAACGGCTGGCTGACGCCGCCGACTTCGCCCAAGCCAGCTACGCCCCCTGGCCCGCATCCCTCCGCAAGCGGGTCTACTGCGCCATCGGCCAGGGCTCCGAGACCTGGTCGCAGGTGACCGTCGACACCGACAAGGGAAACTTTTTCGCCTTCGACAGCGCCGCGACCGACGAAGACGGTGACGGCACCGTCCACCTACAGTCCTCTGCCCGCCCAGAGCTCGCCTCGAGCCATATCTACACCGACACCAAACGCGGCCTCGCCGACCGGGCCATCGGACAGCACGCCAACATGCCAAACCACGGGCAGCTCCAAGACTGGGTGTTGGGTCTGCTCCGGCTCAACGAGTACTCGGACCGAGCGTTCGACAGCCCGGCGTGAAGCGCCGCGAGTGAGCGCCCTCGGCTTACGGGTCTATCGGGACCTCGGCACTCGACATGAGCCGGGTCGGTCCTTCGGCGGCGATTCGCTCGAAGAGGTCATCGAGGGGAATCATCAGGTCCCAGTACGCGTGCCCCGACGCGGTTGCCACCTGAACGCCGAGACGCTCCTCGAGTTCGGCGCTCCGCCGACCCTTCCAGAGCGTGTCGGCCAAGGCCACGAGTAGATCCTCAACCGGGAGGTCTCGGTCCCGCCACTGTCCATGGGTCACGCAGAAGCGTGCGAGGCCAGACATCCCGTTCGCCCGTAGGAGTTCTGCGCCCAGGCGCTCGTGCTCATTCCCTCCGCCCAACAGCTCTGCGGGACAGCAGATCTTCCCGGCGTCGTGGATTGCGGCTCCAAGGAGAACCCGTTGGGGGTCGAAGGCCGCGCGATATGGCTCGAGCCCGACTACCAGCTGCGTTGCGGCATCCACCACGAGACGATGGTGGTGGATGAGTCGCGGCCCTGCCCCCAGCTCATGCAAGCGACCCAGCGCCTCTTTAGGTGTCGTCGGTTCGCAAGGGAACGGTGCGGCCTGAGTCACCCGTGAAAGGCTAATCCCGGAGGCGACTCACGTCTGTTCGGACGCTTGCACTTCGGTGCGAGTTTCGAACCTTTAAGAATGGAGATCTGGTGCTTGAGGACGGTCCCGAGCAAGCGGGGCGACGGGCCGCGTGCCGGATACCCTCGCCCCAGGAACTCCTAGAAAATTCCTTAAAAAAAGTTCTCAGAATTTCTTGAACGCTCTTTGAGGTCGCTTTGGGCGAGTTCGAGGCGTTGCCGGAAAATTTATTTCCCGTGGGGGCGGTTCAGGGGAGGTCGCGTCGACCGCCTCCGTGGGCTCAGAAGCCGCAAAGCCACTGCGGACTCATTCCGCAGACCGATCCTGCCTGCGCGGGGCAGCTTGAGGAGTCGTCGAAGTTCGGCGGATCCCCCGGGTCCTCGCAGCTGATCCCGCATGGAGGCCCGCCCTCGGCGATCCAGGCGGTCGCGGCGGAGTAGCCAAGCTCTTCGCAGATCGCGTCCGCTGCATAGCTGTAGGGACCATCCGACAAAAGGAAGGAGATCCACGCGGAATTCGCGTCGGCCGAACAGACCACGTAGCCCTGGCCGCTCGACGCATCGGTGCCGTTGGCACACGACTCTGGCGGCATCGTGTTTTGCCCGCCCTCGCTCGTCTCCCCCTCGACTTCGCCTTCCTCCGTGGAGCTGCCCTCCGAAGAAGCGGATGTGCTCGAGACATCGGAGGACGCCGACTCCTCGCCACTGCTCGCGGTGTCGTCGTTCGGGCCGTCCCCACAGGCGAAGGCAACACCGACGAGGAAGAGAGCGGGGATTAGCGCACGCCGGTACGTCATCTCTCGCAGTCTAGTGTCCTATAGGACACTAAGCAAGCGGATGTGGGGCCGAAGCTTTCCGTGTGGAGCCAGAAGCGCTCAGACGGCTGGTCGCGGAGAAGATCCGTCTGCTCGCTCAGCGCCGCGCAATGAGCCTCAATCAGCTCGCCGACTTCGCCGGAATCGAGCGATCCGCCTTCTACAAGGCCCTCGGCGGTCAGCAGGCCATGACGACGGACCGGATTGCGAAGATCGCCGAGGCCCTGGAAGTCGAACCGCACGATCTCCTTCGAGCCGCGGACGACGAGGCGGAGTCTTGGCCTCGGGCAGCGAACCCCCGCACCAAGTAGAGATCCGCGGCCCAACCCTAGCGCGACTGCTAGGCTGCAACCGTGGCAAGACAGGACGAGGTTGGCGCCGTCGATGCCCCCGAGGCGGCGGACCTAGCTCCACATGACGCCATCGTCTGGATCCCGGAGGCCATCGGTCAGATCTACTGCGCCCTCTACCCCGGTAGGGTCGTCGATGCCCGCGCCGAGCTCTCGACGGGACAAGTCCGCGTCCGGGAACTCGTCCGTGACCAGAAACACCGTTTCTTGAGGAGTTTGTACTGGCTCCGCATCGCAGTTGGCTTGGGCTTCCAAGCGTATCGCCGCCGCAGCTTCTTCGCCTCCCCCATCGCCCTCGAACACATCCAAGCTTGGGACGCCCGCGCTGCCGCCAGTGCGGAATTCCAGAGCCTCCGGAACGCCGCTGACTGGTTCGGCCTTCGCGCTCCATACTCCAAGTCAATGGCCGCGGAGCTCGCCCGGTCTGAGCGCGCTTTGGGCCTGGAGGCGGGCGTCATGGGGCTGTCGGACGAGGTTGGATTTCGCCGAGAAGAGCTCGGACAGCTGCTGGCCGTGACCCAAGGGCAGCTCTCCGCCTGGATCCCTCACTTCGGTGGAGGCTCTTCCGAAGTACTTCGCGCCATCGAACGCGAGTGGGAGCGCCGACTTTGGCTACGACCGCCCTCGACCCATGGGGGTCGGCCTGCGGGCTCCTTCTCCCCCCTTCAGCAACGGATCCTCGATCTGTTGTTGCTGGCGGAGGACCCCGGGATGGACTGGTCGAAGATCCGGACCCAACTCCTGAACCGTCGCGGCGTTCGGGAAGATGGAAAGTTCGTCTGCTACGAGGGCGAGTCCGGGTCACAGCGAGTTCAGTGGGCGAGCTTGCGCAGCGACCTCGATCGCATTCGGGATTCCGCGAGACAGCGTCTGGCAGCCAGGAAGAAATAGCTTTCTTCTGCGTCCAGCTCTTGGCCAAAACCTCCACAGAACGCCAACCTGGGCGCCTTCGGCTGAGAACACTGAAAAAGTTCGAGCGATGCCGCTTCGTCGCCGGCCACGCTCGTCGAGATGCCAGCGGACTCGGACTCCCACCGACCACGAACGATGACTCGCGCGCGCGTCTTCACGGCCGATGAGGTCGCCGACATGCTCGGACTCGATCGGAAGTCGGTCTATGCCGCCGCCCGGGCCGGGGAGATCCCGTCACGGAGGATCGGTAGGCGCGTCCTCTTCCCGCGAGCCGCCATCCTCAGCTGGCTTGGCGAGGATATGGACGAGTCGCCCACAAAAGGGGCCGGCACCGAGCCCGAGCCCGCGCTACGCTCCGTGAGCCAAGTCCGCGTCGTCTCCGAAAGGAACGACGATGACAGTTAGGAAGCGTCGCTGGACCACCAAGGCCGGCGAAATCAAGGAAACGTGGATGGTCCACATTGAAGTCACGAACCCGGACGGGAGCAAAGGCAAGCCGATCCGTCGCAAGTCGCCGATCCAGACTCGGCGCGGCGCGGAGGCGTTTGAACGCCAGCTTCGTCAGCAGCTCGTAGCGGGTACGTGGAACACCCAGAAGAAGGAGGTACCCACCGTAGAGCAGTTCTCACCCGATTTTCTGAGCGAGGCTCGCACCCACAACAAAGCCAGCACCTTCGAGGAGAAGGAGAAGATCCTCGAGCGGCACCTGATCCCAACCTTCGGCAGTCACCGCCTCGACCGTATCGGCATCCGCGATGTCGACCGCTTCAAGGCGGCCCAGCTCGAGGCCGAGCTCGGACCCAAGACGATCAACAACCACCTCACGGTCTTGCAGCGCATGCTGTCGTTGGCCCTCGAGTACGAGTTGATCGACCGGGTGCCGCCCATCAAGCGGCTGCGCGTCCCGGAGCCGGAGTTCGACTTCCTCGACTTCGACGAGGCCGACCGGATCGTCGACGGGGCGAGTTCGGAGCCGGCATGGCAGGCCTTCATCCTCGTCGCGCTTCACACCGGCCTGCGCCGCGGGGAGCTGCTGGCACTGGAGTGGGACGACGTTGATCTTCGCGCCCGCACCATTCGGGTTCGTCGCTCGCGCGTCCGTGGACGCACGGGGACGCCCAAAGGCCATCGCTCCCGCATCGTCCCGCTCAACGCAACCGCCCTCGCGGCTCTCAAGCGGCATCGCCATCTGCGGGGTCCGCTGGTGTTCTGCCAGGAGGACGGCTCGCACTGGAGGGGGCATCAGGTTCGTCCTCCCCTGCGGCGCGCGTGCAAGAAGGCGGGCTTGCGGCAGGTCAGCTGCCACGTCCTGCGACACTCCTTCGCGTCGCATCTCGTCATGCGGGGCGCGAGCATGAAGGCGGTCCAGGAGTTGCTCGGTCACACCGACATCAAGGTGACGATGCGATACGCGCACCTCGGGCCCGCCCAGCGCGAGAGCGCGGTCGCGCTTCTCGAGCAATCCAACAGCACACAGACAGCACACGCGCGCCGCTGAAAAACGAAACCCCCGCTGAGGGGGTTTTCTGGGCGCGCCCGGCATGACTCGAACATGCGACACCCAGGTTCGAAGCCTGGTGCTCTATCCAACTGAGCTACGAGCGCGTGGGCGCGGGCTTAGCAAAATTGGGGGGCGAGCGGAACCGGGAAAACGCGGCGGGGGGCAAAAACTCTCGAGATCTGCGCTGTGGGTGGAAGCGCGCCCACCTTTCGCGCCGCGGCGGCGCAGGTAAGATCTCGCCGTGCCTCGCCTCTCTTTGCTTTCGCTCCTTCTCGTGTCGTCGACGCTCGCGCTGCCTGCCTGCTCGGGTGATGGCGACGGCGATGGGGAGACCGCCTTCACCGACGCGACTTCGGAAAGTTCGGACAGCTCGAGCACTTCCTCGAGCGAGACGAGTGAGACCTCGACCAGCACGGGCGATGGCGATGGCGATGGCGACGGCGATGGCGATGGTGATGGCGATGGCGATGGCGATGGCGATGGCGATGGCGATGGCGATGGCGATGGCGATGGCGATGGCGATGGCGATGGCGACGGCGACGGCGACGGCGATGGCGATGGCGACGGCGATGGCGACGGTGACGGGGATGGCGACGGTGATGGTGACGGCGATGGCGACGGTGATGGTGACGGCGACGGTGATGGTGACGGCGACGGTGCCGAGCTCGCCGGCTGGATCTTGACGCTGCACGACGAGGGGATGGTGCATCCGCTGCGGCGCATCTCGATCGACTCGGCCGACTTTGGGACGGTCACCGACATCTGCACCGACGTCACCATGCCGCCGTCGATTACGCAGGACACCATCGTCACCTCCTTGACCTTCAACAACGACGTGCTCTACGCCTCGGTCGCGGGGGCCGAGACCGGAGATACGCTGGTGACGGTCAATCCATGTACCTGCACGGCGACCTTGGTGGGCACCTACGGGCACAGCTTGGTCAACGGCATCACCTCCAACGTCGACAGCGAGATGCTCGGCGTCTCGGCCGGCTCCGACGTCATGTTGCAGATCGATCCGAGCACTGCGATGTCGACCATCCTCTTGGACTTGATGGCCAACTGGGGATCCAACGGGCTGACCTGGTCCGACGCGAGCACCAATCGCCTCTACGCCGTCGAGGCCAGCATGGACATGCTCTACGTTTTCGACGGCACGACGGCGGCGGTCCTCGACTCGAAGGTCCTCGACCGCGACTTCGGCAGCGTCGGCATCGAGTATCACCCCGGGGTCGACACCCTCTTTACCTGTTCGAGCCCGGGCGAGCTTTGGAGCGTCGACATCGGCACGGGCGCGGTGACGACCTTGGCCGACATCGGCATGCCGGGCTGCGACAACCTCGCGGCGCCCTTTGGGCCGGTGGCCTGCATTCCGCAGTAGTCGGGCGGCGGCTTTGCATTGCGCCGCGGGGCCGTGCGAGGGTGCGCGCTCCGATGCTCGGCGGGATGCAGGAATTGAGCGAGGCGGACTACGAGCGGGTGCTCGCGCGCAGCCGTGGGGCGGCGCTCGTGTGCTTTGCGATCCGCGAAAACCCTGCGCTCGACGCCATTCGGCTGGTGCTCGAGTCGGCGGGGGCCTCGCGCGAGTGGAGCTTGTTTTGGGTCGATCCCCTCGGCGCGCGCGAGTTGACGCGGCAGCTCGGTGTGCGCGCGCTGCCGGCGCTGTGGCTCTACGTCGACGGCGACTACCACGCGGACGTGCTCGCCGTGGCCGGCCCCGATGCGCTGCGGCGGCCGCAGAGCTTGGCTGCGGCCGTCGCCCAGGCGCGATTGGGCCCACCCATGCCCCCGCCGGGCGCCTGAACGCCTGCTCGGCCTGTTCGCACGTGCCTTCGTGCGCAGCTGGGCCCTTGCGCCTATGATGAGGGGGTCCGCGCGGCCCTTCCTCCCCTTTTGTTCGGGGCCCGCAGGCGGAAAGAGCTCATGCAACGCGAACGCTTCTTGTCCCTGCCCACGCTCGTCGCCGGTGCCGCCACCTTGGCCCTGTGCACCGGGCTCACCTGGTCCCATCGCAGCGTCGACGAGGGACTGAGCGATCAGGAGATCGAGGCCGCGAACGCCGAGCTGAGCTTGAGTGAAGCCGAGGCCCTCGGGGCCGCCGACGACACCTTGTTGTTCGACTTCGTCGAGCCCGAAGACGGCGAAGGGGGCAGCGAGTCCGCGCTGGCCGAGCTTCGCGCGCAGCTCGAGGCCCGCGGCTTGCGGGTCGAGCCGGCCGGCTTTTACAGCGAAGGCGAGCACCTGTTCCGGGTGACCGGCGCCGAGTCGGCCCTCGAGGCCGCGCGCGCCGAGCTCTCCGCGCACCCGCTGGTCGAGACCATCGAGCCTGAGTTTTTCTACGCCGTGCCCGACGCGGCCTTGTCCGTGTACAGCGGGCCCGAGCTCGACGCCGACGCCGGGATCGCCAAGCCCGACCGTCCGCGCGTCGAGGTCAACGACCCGATGCGGGCCTTGCAGTGGCACCTCGACGCGATCAATGCGGCCGAGGCCTGGACCCAGACCCGCGGCGAGGGGGCCGTGGTCGCGGTCATCGACACCGGCGTCGCCTACAAAGATCTCGACTGGAAGGGCGTCCACGCCAAGGCTGTGCCCGATCTCGAGGGCGTGCCCATGGTGGGCGGCGAGACCTTCTTGGACCGCGCCTTGCCCGACGGCCTCGACGATCACGCCCACGGCACGCACGTCGCCGGCACCATCGCGCAGGCCACCGACAACGGGATCGGCGTCGCGGGTGTGGCCCACGGCGCGAAGATCATGCCGCTCAAGGTGCTCGGCGGCGACGGGCGTGGCTCGGTCGCCGCGATCGCCAACGCCATCCGCTACGCGGCCGACAACGGCGCCGACGTCATCAACATGAGCCTGGGCGGGCCCCTGCCCTCTTCGGCCATGTCCAAGGCCGTCGCCTACGCGCACGAAAAGGGCACCACCGTCATCTGCGCGGCCGGCAACGAGAAGCGCTCCAAGGTCTCCTACCCGGCCGCCTACAAGCACTCGGTGGCGGTGGCGGCGACCAACTGGGAGGGCACGCGCAGCTTTTACTCCAACTGGGGCAAGAAGCTCGACATCTCGGCCCCGGGTGGCGACACCCGCAGCGACAAGAACGGCGACGGGCATCCCGACGGCGTCTTGCAAAACACCATCAAGATCCAAGACCCGGCGCACCACGACTACTTGTGGTTCCAGGGCACCTCGATGGCTTCGCCGCACGCGGCGGGCGTCGCGGCGTTGGTCGCCTCGGCCGGCGTCACCAACCCCAACGAGGTCGAGCGCATCTTGAAAGAGACGGCCAAGCACCCCAACAACGTGGAGTGGGACGTGAACTACGGCGCCGGGATCATCGACGCCGAGGCGGCCGTGGCCGCGGCCAAGTCCAAGTCCTACGACCATGAGCGCTTGGGCTTGCTCGGCGCGCTGGGCTTGTTCTTGTGGCCGGCGGCCGGCGCCGGTGCGCAGGCCGCCCGTCGTCGGGTCGGGGCTCGCGTGCTGCGCGGCGCCGGTCTCGTCGGCGGCGCCACCTTGGCCGCAGGTGCTTTGAGCGCGCCTTTGGCCTATGGCGCCTGGTCGATGCTGGGCGGCGGTGCCCTCGCGGCCCTGCTGATGTTCTCGGCCCTGGTGCCGATGCTCGCGGTGGGCCTGGGCCTGCAGCGCAAGGGCCTTCGTGGCCTCTTGGCCGGCCTGTCCTTGGGCTGGGCGGCCTTGTTGGCCCACGCGGCCGTGGTGCTGCCCACCTTGCTCGACGCGGTGCCCGGTGGCCCCAGCGCCGATCGCGTCTGGCTCGGCCTGAACGCCTTCGCGGCCTTGTGGCTCGCGCGCGCGGTCTGGCGCAAGTCGACGGGTGAGGCGGCGAGCGAGGCCCAAGCCTGAGGCCTCGCGCCCAGCTGCGCTACATTCGAGGGGTGCGAGTCCCCGAGCCCACGCGACGCCGTGCCCTTTGGGGGCGCGGCGTTTCGTTTTGGATCGGGCTCGGATCCCTGGTCGCGGGGCCACGGCTGGTCGGCGGCTGCCTGACGGAGCTGCCCCGACGCATCGCGTGTGGCGACGGCTTCGTCGACCGCGAGGCCGGCGAGGCCTGCGATCCCGCGGACCCCCAGCAGCGGCACCTCAACGCCTGCGCCGAGCAGGGCTTTTCGGCCGGACAAGCCGGCTGCGATCCGGAGACCTGTCAGGTCATCGTCGACAACTTTCAGTGCGCGGTGTGTGGCGACGGCAAGGTCGAGGGCAACGAGGCCTGCGACGGTCCGATCCGACCGGCGAACACGATCTGCCCGGACGAGGCCCGGACCATTCCGACCTGCGACCTCCCGACTTGCCAAGCGGACTTCGGAAGCTGTCCGAGCTGTCAAAACGGCCTGCACGAGCCCAACGAAGAGTGCGATCCGGTGGACCCCTGCGACGGCATCGCGGCGTCGAGCCTCGACTGCGACGACGACGACGGGCCCCCGATCACCGTGCCCACCGACTGCAGCGAGCTCGAGGTCCTCGCGGCCACGGTGGACAAGGCCGCGTACACGCGCGGCTCGGTGAACCAGGCCGACTGCCAAGGCGTGTGTCGCTTCAGTCGGCAAAAGTGCAGCTTTTGTGGTGACGGCATCTTGGATCCCGCCCACAACGACGTCGGCTTCGGCGGGCAGCTCTTCATGCGGCCGGCCGAGCAGTGCGAGGAGAACATCGACGTGCCGCCGCCGCTGGTCCAAGAGTCCTGCAACGCATGGTGCCGGGCCTCCTCGCCCGACGTGCCCACCAGCTGCAACTACCGCTGCATCAACGGCTGTGTCTCCGTGGAGCTCGACTACGACGGCCCCATCGAGTCCGCCGACCCCGTCGGCCAACTCGGCTGCTGCAGCCCCAAGGGCACGCCTTGCGACCTTGCGCTCGAGTTCCCCTGCTGCCGCGCCCTGGCCAACCCGGGCCAAGGCGACGGCTGCATCGACCAGGTCCTCGGGACCGGCGAGCTCCAGCGCGTGTGTGGCTGAGGCGCGGGCGAAGGCCCGCGCAGCTCAGAGCTTTTCGGCTAGGTAACGCTCTTCGCCGAGCTTCGCGATCAGCTCGAGCTGCGTCTCCAGCCAGTCGGCGTGGTCCTCTTCGCCGTTGAGGATCTTCTCGAGCAAGTCGCGCGAGCCGTGGTCCGACTTGGCCCAGCAAAGCTCGATGCCGCGGGTCAGTCGCTCGATCGCCGCCTTCTCCACCGCGAGGTCGCACTCGAACTGCTCTTTGACCGTCTCGCCGACGTTGACCTTGTACAGGCGCTGCACGTTGGGGACGCCCTCGAGATACAAGATGCGGTCCATCAGCTCTTCGGCGTGGCGCATCTCGTCGATCGACTCTTTGCGGGTGAAGTCCGCGAGCTGCTTGAAGCCCCAGTTCTGGCACATCTTCGCGTGGATGAAGTACTGGTTGATGGCGGTCAGCTCGGCGGTGAGCACCTCGTTGAGAAGCTCGATGACCTCGTCGTTGCCCTTCATTGTGCGGCGACGCTAGCACGCATTTTTGGCGTCACGGCTCGGCGCGAGCTGCCCACGCGAGAGGCTGAAATCGTCCGTCAAGGTCGAAGCTTCGCGCGCGCCAAGTTGCGCTTGCGAGCTTGGAAAGTGATCGGCGAATTCAGCCGCGGCTTTGGTGGTGCTCGGAACCGGCGGCCGAGCTGCTGATGATCTGCCGGATCTGGCGCGTGCACGAACCGCAGTCGGTGCCGGCGTTGCAGGCCTCGCGGATCTGGGTCAGCGAACGCGCACCGCGGCGGACCTCTTCGCGGATCCGGCGGTCGGAGACGGCTTTGCAGATGCAGACGAGCACGGCCTGATTCCAGGGCTTTGAAAGTCAAATTCAAAGCCGGCTCCATTGGATATAGCCAAGAGGACCGCGGTCGGCAAGCACTGAATTATGGTTTCAAATTCAGCGCGATCGCCACGCTAGGGGGCCCTTGGCGGCCGTCGACGAAAATGCGCGGCGCACGCCGCCTTTGCCGAAGACCTGGATCCAAGCCTCCCGGCGGGCCCGAGAACTCGTGGTCGGAGCGACTCAGGGTTTCAGAACCGGAGCCGGCTGCGCGCTCGGATCCGCCTGCACGCTCTCTCCGGCGCTCGGGTGCTCGAAGCGGGCCGGATCGATCGCCACGTCGAGCTCGACATCGACGACGCGTTGGATGACCTCGCCTCGGGGGCTGCGCGTCACCTGTCGATGGGCCAAACGCAAAGGACCCACGCTTCGATAGTCCTCGGCGCGGGTGATGACTTTTCGAGCCTGGCCCCGCGCGACGGTGGGACCGACCTCGTCGAAGCTGCTTTCGGCGAGGAGCTTGGTCTGCGCGTCGAAGCTCAAGACCAAGCTTTGCCCCAAGGGCGTACGCAGCTCGAGGTCGATCAGCTCGCGGCCCTCGGCCTCGCGTCGCCCGAGGGTCTCGGCGCTTTCGAAGTGCTCACGCCAGTCGGCCACCAAAAAAGGTGAGCTCCCGCGTCGATAAAGCTCGGCCTCTTTGCCTTCGAGGTCGCGCAGCGAGTTGAAGGCGTCGCGCACCCACAAGCGCTCGCCGTCGAAGCCAGCCTCGTTGACGCCGATCCCCTCGAGGGTATCGACCAGACGAAAGCGGCCCTCGGACCACCACATCTCGCTTTGACCACGGACGCCGCGCGCGGGCATCTCGATCTCGCTTTTGAGGTGGACGCTGCGCACGGCATCGATGGCCGCCTGTCCGCCGCTCGCTTCCACGTGCGCGGCCAATACCTCTTCCGCCGTCGGCAGGGTCTCGGCGGCCGGCGCCCCATCGGCCGCGGCCGGGTCGCCCGAGCGCGCGGCTTCGGCGGCTTCGGCTCCTTCGCTGCTCCCATCATCGCTCGGGCAGGCGGCGAGCAACGAGAGCCCCGCGGCGAAGCAGAGGGTCCGCGGCAGAACGCGGGCGAAGTCGAAAAGACGGGTCATCGGGCGCAGCTTCGAAAGGCCAAGGGCGTGGGGCCACGACGCCTCGACGCCTCGGCGGATTCCGTCCCTATTCGTAGGTCGCGGACTCGAGGGCGCCGAGATCCATGACCACGATCTCTTGGCGGCTCAGCTTGAGTACGCCCTCGCGCTGCATGCGATTGAGCGCGCGCGAGATCTCCTCGCGCACCGTGCCCAAGCGCGCAGCCACGGTGTTCATGTCCAAGGCGCGCGGGATGACGTGCGGCTTGCCCTGCTCGGCGCCGGAACGAACGGCCAAGGTGAACAAGAAGCTGGCCAGGCGACGCTGCACCGAGCGCAAG
The DNA here is from genome assembly GCA_030431075.1 of Polyangia bacterium. Classification (GTDB taxonomy): domain Bacteria; phylum Myxococcota_A; class Polyangia; order Nannocystales; family Nannocystaceae; genus JAUIJR01. The sequence continues at coordinate 12,860 of JAUIJR010000105.1, forward strand.
GAGAGATCCAAGACGAGGTCGATGAGGCGATTCGAGCGAAAGGCCATGTGCCGCATCAAGGCGAAGGCCATGGCCTCGGACTTGGCGATGTGGCGGATCACGTGATCCGTGTCGAAGCGCCAGATCTCCGAGTCGAGCATGGCGAAGGCCGACGCGGCGCACTGCACCTCGCGGGGCAAGAAGCCCTCGCCGATCAGTTTGCCGGGGCCGGCCAGATACAAGATCTGCTCGCGCCCCTCGGAGGAGATCAAGCTGAGCTTGAACTCTCCGCTGCGCACCAAGAACAGGCCCGGTCCCGGCTCACCGCGACGAAAGACGGAACGCTTGCGCTTGACCTCCAGCCGCACGGCAGCCGAGGCAAAATCCGCGATCTGTTCGGCGGGAACCTGGTCCCAGCCATCGAACTGGAGCAGGTTTTGGCGGATCTCTTCCGCTTCGGAGGACTCCACGGACATGTCTACGTGAGTGTAACCACTTTTGGTGATGATTGCCGACGTGTGGGCAGCGATCGGGCCTTCGCGCCGGGGCTACGCGTGTTCAGACACCCGCGCGCGCCTTCGCGTGTCGAGCCTCGGCCAGCTCGCATCTGACGCCCCGCTCGGAGGGCGCACGCCTCCGCCGGTCCTCAAGCCGCCAAAATGCGCTGCGTCGCCGCTGCGCTGCGTGCGAGTTCGAGTTCGCGCGCCACGGTCTCTCCGCCCAGGACGGCGACGTAGAGGGTCTCGTCGAGCACCTCGATCCGCTGCACGCTGAAGTCGCGCGACTCGCCACGGCGCTTCACCTTGGCCCGCGCTTCCCCGCGCGCCACGATCGGGGTGACGGCCGCGAGCATGTCGAGGTCGAGCAAGGTGGTGCTCGAGGCGACCAGCATGCCCTTGTCGTCCACCACCACGATCACGTCGGAGGCACCACGCTGGGCGGCGCTATCCAAGGCGAGCTGCAAGGCGTCGACCGTGTTCTCGGCCCGCAAGGCGCGACGCTCGGCGAGCTCTTGGCCCGGGCGGGGCAAGGGACGCAGATCCAAAGGGAGGATGGGGGCCTTGGGGACGATG
>JAUIJR010000631.1 GCA_030431075.1 Polyangia bacterium
TCGCGCATGATCTCGAGACTCACCCGGCGCACGCGGTAGCCCGCCTTGAGGTGGGCGTTGAGCGAGCTGTCCTTGAGCTCGCCGGCCACGACCGCGTCGACGTACTCGCGGGCCGTCATCTTGCCCGCGTGGGCCGGGTAGCCGGGCAAGCGCCCGTAGGCGACCATGCGACGCAGGTTGTATTTTTTGAGCAGACGCCGGCGCGCCACGTACAAGCGGCCCGCGACCCCCCGGCCCCGGACGGCCGGGTCGACGGCGATGTCCGCTCCGTAGAGGGTGTCGCCGCCGGGCGTATGCGAGCTGAAGGTCCCCGCGCCCGTGAGTTCGTCGTACTCGTAGGCGTTCGGCATGTCGTCGAGTTGGACGATCAGCGAGGTCGCGTAGCCCACGATCTCGCCGTCGAGCTCGGCCACGAACTGCCCCTCGGGAAAGGCGTCGAGCTGGGCCTCGTAGAGGCGCTCGTCGTAAAGCCCGGAGGCCGGGTAGTCCGAGTAGGCGCGACGTTGACAGGCGACGATGCCGGGGATGTCCTCCCGCGTCCAACGCCGAATTTTGGGACCCGAGGAGTTACGCTTGGGCACGGGTGGCAACCTCCGGGGAGGCGCCGAGGGGCGCGCTCTGTTCGCGGAAGCTCGGTGGAATCTCTCGGCCCTCGGCGAAGGCCTTCGCCTCGCGCGGGTCCAAGAGGTAGGGCCACAAAGGTTGTTGGAGCTCGGAGATCAAAGCGGCGAGGGCGCGCGCTTCGGCGTCCCAGTCCCCGCCGAGGCGACGCAGGTCGTCGCCCCCGATCCGGCCACGGCACTGCGGCGACCCGCAGGCACACTCGAGGGGCGCGGCCAAGTTGCACTCGGCGTAGTCGCAGGTGATCTCTTCGCCGGCGGCGATCTCTCGTCGGGCCACCATGAACCAGGGCCCCACGCCGCGAAGGTTCGGCGCGCAGCTATGGTTGACGTTGCGACCGGCGTCCCAGCACATGATGAAGCGGCCCCTCGCGTCGCGGTGCGCGAAGCGATGGACCAAGGCGCGCACGGGCGGGGCCATGGCCGAGACGACCGAAGGCTCGAAGACCCGGTCGAGGGCGTCTTGGGTCCAGACGATGCAGCCGCGCGGGATGTCGCGGGTGGCCCGGACCCCGTGGCCCACGGCCTCCGAAATCCAGCAAAGGCGCGTATCCGGGTGGATCACGCCTCACCTCCGACAGCCCCGAGGGGCTTCGGCTCGAGGTCGATAGAGGGGGGTTCGGGACCCAGCGGGTCGTGACTCGCCATCCTGCCAAGCGCTAGAGGCCCGGCGCGCGAAAAAGGATGCAGGACAAATGCGAATCCTCGCCTCCGGGTTTTCCGGAAGCCGGGATTCCGAGCGCGGGGCTCAAAGCACGCCGTGGGTGCGGTACCAGGCGATGGTCTGGGCCAAGCCCCGCTCGAGGCCGAAGCGGGGTCGCCAGCCCAGCTCGAGGCGGGCGCGACGGTCGTCACACCACCATCCGGGCAAGCAGCTGGCCTTGGCCTTGTCCAAGGTGAGCGCCGGGACCTGGCCGCGCAGGCGTCCGACCAGCTCCGAGAACCATCCGACCAGCTTCACCAAGGGCCGCGGAAAGCGAAGGGTCAGGGCCCGGCGATCCAGGACCATGGCCGCCGTCTGCCCGAAGGACGCGATGGTGTGTCGCTCGCCGTCCGTGAAGTAGTAGATCCCGGCCCCGATCGGATCGATGGGATCGGCCAGCTCACCGGGCGCCAGGCCGGCGCCCGCGAGCACGTGGTGGCTGCCGCGCGGCAGCGGTCGCCCCCGCTCGCCTGCGGCGATGATCCCGTCGACGAGATCGCTGACGTGGATGGCCGAGTGCCAGGCGCCGCGGATCCCCGGCTGGGCGACCACCCGCTTGTTGGCCGAGCGGATCATTTGGAGCACATCTTCGTCGCGGGGTCCGTAGACCATGGGCGGACGCACGATCACCACCTCGCACACGCCGCGCTGCGCGGCCTCCCAGGCCACCCGCTCGCCGCCGAGCTTGGTGTCACCGTAGAGGGTGCGGGTCGGGGTGATGCGGTGGGCCTCACCGCGAGGACGCGAGGGCTCCGAGGGGCCGGCCGCGATCAAGGAGGAGACGACCACCACGCGTCGCGGCGGACGCTCGCAAGCCTCGATGGCCGCAAACAGGGCCCGCGTCGCGGCTTCGTTGGCGCGCTCGTAGACCTCGGGGTCGAAGGCCGCCGTCACGCCGGCCACGTGATAGACGATGTCCACGCCTTCGAGGCAACGCACCATCGAGGGCAGGTCGTCGAGCTCGCCGACGCAAAGGGCAAAGGGCTCGCCCTCTCCCGCGGCATCGAGAATCTTCTCGAGCTTCGAGCTCTTGCGGACCCGCGCGACGGGCTCTTGCCCCGCCGCGCGCAAGCCGGCGAGGAGGTGACTGCCGATGAAACCACTCGCTCCCGTGACCAGGGCTCGCATGTCGAGATCAACTTGGCCGACGCAGCCCCTCGCTCGCCAGACACTCGCGGTCACGGCTGAGATTCAATTGCGTGTCGCCATCTCGATGACGCGAAGGCGTCGAACTCTCGTCA
>JAUIJR010000106.1 GCA_030431075.1 Polyangia bacterium
GGTGACCCGACGATCCTCACCAAGCAGGCGACTTCGCAGATGCTCATCAACGATGGGGACACGGCCGTCATCGGTGGCATCTACACGCGGAACCAATCGGTCAACCGCAAGAAGATCCCCTGGCTCGCGGACATCCCGATCATCGGTTGGTTCTTCAAGAACAAGTCCGAGACGGACACCCGCACCGAGGTGCTGATCTTCTTGACCCCGAAGATCGTCAACCGGGCGACCAGCATCGGCGGCTGATCCGCCGGCGCGACGAAGAAACGAGGGGCCCTACGGGGCCCTTCGGCTTTTGGCCCCTTCGCCCACCACCTCGAGCGAGTATGCTGCGCCCGTGAGCACGCCGATCTACTTGCTCGGGATGATGGGCAGCGGCAAGAGCAGCGTGGGCCGGCGCTTGGCCGAAAGGCTCGGCGTGGCCTTCCACGATCTGGACGCGGAGATCGAGCGGCGGACGCAGGCCACCGTCGCGCAGCTCTTCGCGCGAGGCGAGGGCGTCTTTCGGGACGCCGAGCGGCGGGTGCTCGCCAGCCTCGACGGCGAGCTGCGGGGGCGCGGTGAGGCGGCAGTGGTGGCCTTGGGGGGCGGGGCCTACCTGGACGCCGAGAACCGAGCCCGCGTCGATCGAGGCCGAGCCGTCTACCTCGAGGTGGCGGCCGCGGAGTTGCTCGCCAGGCTCGACGCCGAGGCCCGTCGGGAGCGGCCCTTTTTCGGCGATGAGCGCACGGCCTTCGCAGCCCAGACCGAGGCGCGTTTCCTCGCCTTGCTCGAAGCGCGCGCTCCCATCTATCGACTCGCCGCCCATCGGGTCGACGCCGACGCCGAGCTCGACGAGGTGGTCCGACGTGTACACGCAGCCGTGGGGGAGCTGGCCGCATGAGCGGGCAAAGCCACGTCGTGCCCGTGCGGGTGCCGGTGCGGGGGCAGGACTACGAGGTGGTCTGCGCGCCCGGCTCTCTCGCCTCCTTGGGAGACCGTTTGCGCGTGCTCGCGCCGGCCGCTCGTCGCATCGCCCTGGTCTCGGACGAGACCGTCGCCCCCTTGCACGCTGCCCAAGTCGAAGCGCGTCTGCGGGCGGCCGCCTTCGAGGTCGACTTGCACTTGGTGCCGGCGGGCGAGGCGAGCAAGAGCCCGTCACACTTGGTCGCGCTGGTCGAGGCCTTCGTGCAAAGCGGGCTCGGGCGCCGTGATTTGGTCGTGACCCTCGGCGGGGGGGTGGTCAGCGACCTCGGCGGTCTGGCCGCGGCAAGCTTCATGCGCGGGGTCGACTTCGTCGCGTTGCCGAGCACCTTGCTCGCGCAAGTCGATGCCTCGGTCGGGGGCAAGGTCGCCGTCGACCTGCCGAGCGGCAAGAACTTGCTGGGCGCCTTTCACTTTCCGCGCCTCGTCCTGGTGGACACCGATCTGCTGCGCAGCTTGCCGGTGCGCGAGCTGTCGGCGGGCATGGCCGAGATGCTCAAACACGGCGCCTTGTTCAGCCCCGAGCATTTCGACGCGGTCGCGGCCGCGGCCCCGGAGATCTTGGCCTACGAGGGGGCCACCACGGCGCGCCTGGTCGCCGAGAGCGTGGCCTTCAAGGCGGCCTGCGTGTCGCGGGACCCTCGCGAGGGGCGTGACGATGCGGCCGGACGCGTCACGCTCAACTTGGGACACACGGTGGGCCACGCGCTCGAGTCGCTTTCGAACTTCGAGCTCCTGCACGGGGAGGCCGTGGGGCTCGGACTCATCGCCGCGGCCCGCGTCTCGCGAGCGGTGTGTGGGGCGCCGCCCGAGCTGGAGGAACACATGCGCAGCGCCGTGGCCGCCGCCGCCTTGCCCACCGAACTCGACCGCTGGCTCGAGCGCTTCGGTGTGGGTGCGTTGATCACATCGATGTCGCGCGACAAGAAGCGCAAGGGCGCGGGCGAGATCAGTTATGTGGCGCTCGAAGGCTTGGGACGGCCGCGAGTTCTACCTTTGCGACCCGAAGAAATCGTCCCTTTGTTGCGACCCGACAAAGGCCCGTCCTAAACTAGGTGAGCCGAGAGGCAGGGGTATCCATGCGCAACTTCAATTTTGCCATTCGGGCGGCCGGGGTCGCCATGCTGTGTCTTTCGGCCTCCGCTTGCGTCGAGGACCAAGAGGCCCTGATCGTCACCCACGCGATTCCCTTCAACGAGGGGGAGGCGTGCACCGCCGATCCGACCAACACCATCCACCTCGCGGCGGACGTTCTCGATGTCTCTTTCGACACCGGCTACACCGCTTCCTTTGCGGTGCGGAACAACTTGTTGCTGACCGGTACGGACGGCACCAACACCGGCACCGAGGCGTCGGAGATGAAGCTCACCGAGGCCATCGTCACGCTCAGCTTGCCGGGGAACGCCAACATCCAAGGCGCGCTCGATGCCATGGACAGCACCTTTTTGACCTACAGCCAGCCTTTGGCCACCGAGAGCTTCAATGGCGGTGATGTCATCTCGCCTTTCGTCTTCATCCCCAACAGCACCGTGGAGCAGCTGCGCAACCAGATGGCGGCAGCGCAGGCGCAGCGCATCCAGATGGAGATGTCCGTGCAGTTTCGAGCCCTGCGCAGCTCGAACGCCTCGCGCACGGGCGTCGTGGAGTCCCGCAGCTTCGAGCTGCCCATCGAGCTGTGCATGGGCTGCTTGCGCCAGTGTGCGAGCACCGTGACTTCCTCCGACCAAGAGCTTTGTTCGCAGGCCGCGTGCGACAACGGCCTGCTGCCGGCTGGCGGCGGGGTGTGTGGCAATGCCCAGAGCGCCCCGACCAACCCGCAGTGCTGTGCCGGTGGCGACGGAGACTCCCAGGCCTTCGCCTGCTCGCCCTAGGCGGCACGGCGGCGGTCGCCGAGATTCGGCACCCAGATCCGGTGCGGGGTTCGCTCGAAGCGACCCCGCATCGTCAATTCTGGGCCTCGCCTTCGCCGCCTTGACGCCGGAGGCGACCCCCTGCGAACCTAGCGGGGTCGCCATGAAAGAGACTCTGCAGAAGATCGTCGAGAGCGTTCCGGGTGCCAAAGGAGCGGTCCTCATGGGGTTCGACGGCATCACCGTGGAGCAGTACCTGACCCCGGCGCACGAAGAGACCGACCTCGAGTCGCTCGCGATGGAGTTCAGCTTTCGCTTCATCGAGATGCGCGAGGCGGCCACCAGCCTCGAGCTCGGCGACCTGGCCGACATCGCCATCAAGGCCGAGTACGGCACCTTCTTGGCTCGCTGCTTGACCTCCGAGTACTTCGTCGGACTGCTGCTGAGCCACGCGGGCCACTTCGGCAAGGGTCGCTGGATGCTCCGCTCGACCGCACCCTCTTTCCAAGCCGAGCTCTGATCGCCGGCCGGCGTCCCCGCGAGACTCCCCCGCGAGACCCACGATGTCTCGAGCGATCCCCTCGGTGCTCGTCCTGCACGGGCCGAACTTGAACCTGCTCGGCACGCGTGAGCCCGACATCTACGGGGCCACGACCTTGGCCGCGCTCAATGCGCAGCTCGAAAGTGATGCGACCGAGCTTGGATTGCGCCTGCATGCGCAGCAGGCCAACGGCGAAGGCGAGCTGGTCGACGCGCTGCATAACGCCGTTGGAACCCACGCTGGCGTGGTGTTCAACCCCGGCGCCTATACCCATACCAGCGTGGCCCTGCATGACGCGATCCGCGCGATCGAGATCCCCGTGCTGGAAGTGCATCTGTCGAACCTCTATAAGCGGGAGGACTTTCGACAGCGCTCGTTGACCGGTGCGGCCTGCATCGGCGTGATCATGGGCTTCGGCCCCGACGCCTATCGGCTAGCCTTGCACCAGCTGCACCGTCGTCTCGGCGCGGACCCCTGAACCCCCCGTCTTTCGCCGACGCGAAGCCCCCGGCCTCCGGGCCCTCTGGAGAACCCATGTCCGACGCTCAGGACACCCCTTTGCCCGATCTCAAGTACATCCGCGAACTCGCCAAGGTCTTCAAGCAGTACCAACTCGGCGAGATCGAAATCGAAACTGGCGAGCAGCGCATCTTGCTGCGTCGCGGTGGCGGCGGCGCCGTCGTCGCGCAGCCGGAAGCCATCGCGGCTCCGGTCGCGGCGGCCCCGGCCCCCGTGGCCCCGGCTCCAGCCCCGGCCCCGGCCGCGCCTGCACCCGCCGAGGACGAAGGTGACTACATCACCTCGCCTTTCGTCGGCACCTTTTACACGGCGCCGCGCCCCGACGCCGAGGCCTTCGTCGCCATCGGCCAGACCGTCGCGGCCGGGCAGACCGTCTGCATCGTCGAGGCGATGAAGCTCTTCAACGAGATCGACGCGGACTTCCCCTGCGTGATCGAAGAGATGCTCGTCGACAATGCCCAGCCCGTGGAGTTCGGGACCAAGCTCTACCGCGTCAAGCGGCTGTGAGCTCGCCTCACCTTCGGCCCCAGATCACGCCGTGAGCACGCATCCTTTTCGAAAAGTGTTGGTGGCGAACCGCGGCGAGATCGCCTTGCGGGTCATCCGGGCTTGTCACGAGATGGGGCTCAAGACCGTGGCGGTCTACTCCACGGTGGACGAGCACGCCTTGCACGTCCGCTTCGCCGACGAGGCCGTGTGCATCGGGCCCGGCCCGGCGCCGGCCAGCTACCTGAACATCCCCAACATCATCGCGGCGGCCGAGGTCTCCGGCGCCGACGCGGTCCACCCCGGCTACGGCTTCTTGAGCGAGCGGGCCGACTTTGCCGACGTGGTCGAGCGCTGCGGCATGACCTTCGTCGGCCCCAAGCCGGAGCACATGCAGACGATGGGGGACAAGGTCCAAGCCCGCGAGACGATGATCGCGGCCAAGGTCCCCGTGCTGCCGGGCAGCCAGGTGATCCAGTCGGCCGAGCACGCGCGCCAGGAGGCCGAGCGCATCGGCTTGCCCGTCATTCTCAAGGCCTCGGCCGGCGGTGGCGGTCGCGGCATGAAGATCGTCCGCGAGCTCGGCGCGGTGGGCAAGACCTGGGAGATGGCGAGCGCCGAGGCCGAGGCGGCCTTCGGCTGCGGCGACATGTACGTCGAGCGCTACGTCGAGCGCCCGCGTCACGTCGAGGTGCAGATCGCCGCCGACAGCCACGGCAACGTGATCGATCTGCTCGAGCGCGAGTGTTCGATCCAGCGCCGTCACCAAAAGCTGGTCGAAGAGGCGCCCTGTGCCACCTTGCCCGCTGCCGTTCGCAAAGAGATGCTCGAAGCGGCCGTGCGGGCCGCCCAGGCCATCGACTACCGCTCGGTGGGCACGGTCGAGTTCTTGCTCGATGGCGACAAGTTCTACTTCATGGAGATGAACACGCGCGTGCAAGTCGAGCACTGCGTGACCGAGATGATCACCGGCGTGGACATCGTCCAAGAGCAGCTGCGCATCGCCACCGGTGAGCCTCTCGGGGATCTCCAGCGCCGCTTCGAGCCCAAGGGGCACTCGATCGAGTGCCGCATCAACGCCGAGCATCCCTCGACCTTCGCGCCCTCGCCCGGCACCATCACGGCCCTTCACTTCCCCGGCGGAACCGGCGTGCGGATCGACTCGCACGTCTACCAGGGGTACACCGTCTCGCCTTACTACGACTCGATGCTCGCCAAGATCATCGTCCACGGGGCGACCCGCGACCACGCCGTACGGCGCATGCAGCGCGCGCTGGACGAGTGCGTGATCGAGGGGATCTCGACCAACGTGGCCTTCCACAGCTGGCTCTTCGAGCACCCCGACTTCGTGCGGGGGGAGTACGACACCCATTTCCTCGAGCAGGAGATGGACCGCGAGGCGATCGAAGCCCGACTCGCGGAGCGCGCCTGAGATCGGTAGGCTTCCCGGGGCAAAATGGCATTCAAGCGCGAAAAAGCTCTCGCCGCCGCACAGAAGTACGCGGCCAAGGGACAGCACGAAAAGGCCGCGCGAGAATTCCAATCGATCGTCGACAACGATCCCAAGGACCTGCGCGCGTGGCTGATGCTCGCCGATGCCTTGAACCGTTCGGGGAAGCCGGACGACGCCATCGCCCGCTACCTGCAGGTCGGTAAGGCCTTCCAAGAAAAGAAGGACTACTCGAAGGCGCTCGCGGTCTATCGGCAGTTGCTGACCCTCGACCCGCGCCGCATCGACGTCCACCTCAAGTGCGCCCAGCTGCACACCGAGCTGCGCCAGATTCCCGACGCGGTCTCGATCTACGAGCGCGTCGGCAAGGTGTACCTCAAGCAGGACCGGGCCAAGGACGCCATCGAGCTGTTCAAGCGCGCCGCAGACCTGGATCCCAAGGCGGTCACACGTCGCCTGCGGCTCGCCGAGCTCTACTCGCGCGAAGGGATGAACGACGAGGCCGTCGGCGCATTCCGCATCGCCGGGCAGGCCCTGCTCGACGAGAGCAAGCACGAAGAGTACGTGCGCGTGGCCGAGCGGCTCCTCTACCACAAGGAAGACGACCGAGAGACGATCCTGGGCGTCGTGCGGGCGTACATCAAGCTCCGCCAGCCGCGACGGGCCCTCGTCAAGCTCAACGGCCTGCTGCAAAAGGATCCGGCCGACGTCGAGGGCCTCGAACTGCTGTGCGAGACCTTCGTGCGACTCGGCAAGGTCGACAAGGCCGTCAGCGTCATCCTCGAGATCGTCCGCGAGCACGCCACCGGGCCCGAGGGAGAGGCGATGGCCAAGCGGGTCCTCGAGCGCGGGCTCGAGTGGGCACCCAAGCACGAAGAACTGCGCAGCGCCTACGATGCGCTGCACGGAGCTCCCGAGCCTGAACCCGCTCCCGTCGAAGCGCCGGCCGAGTCCGAGCCCGCTTTCGAGCTCGACGACGATGAGGACGACGACCCCTTCGGCGACCTCGACGAAGACGAGGACGACGGGATCGAGCTGGTCGAGATGGTCGAGCTCGATGCCGACGAGGTCGAGGAGATCGAGGAGTTCGAAGAGTTCGAAGAGGTCGACGACTTCGACGAGTTCGGTGACGACAGCACCTCGATCGAACTCGACGACGACGACGACGACGACGAGTTCGCCGACACCGGCGTCGAGACTCCCAGCGTCGTCGATCGCGACCTGACCGGAGAGGTCATGAGCGGTGTGGGCCGACGCGCGGCCCCCTCGCACGCGGGCGACGAGAGCATCGACTTCGACTTGCAGCTGCAAGAGGCCAAGGTCCTCGCCAAGTACCGCCTCTACGACAACGCGCTCGCCCACATCGCGGCCCTGCTCGAGCAAGAGCCGCGGCACCTGGGGGCGCTCGAGCTGCGGGCCGAGCTGCTCGCTCGCGCGGAGCGACCGGCCGAGCATGCGAAGGCGCGCTTGGCCCTGGCCCAGCTTTTGGCCGGCTCGGACCCGGCGCGCGCGGGCGAAGAGGCCCAAAAAGCCGTCGACGCCGATCCGACGCTCGAGGCGGCCCAAAAGCTGCTGCGCGAATTGGGCCCGGCGACCGCGGTGGCGGCCATCCCGGCCGAGGTCGAGATCGATCAGAGCGACGTCGCGGCCTTCGAGGAGCTCGCCTTGGAGGACGACGAGGACGAGGAGGACGAGGGCGACTTCATCGAGTTGCCCAGCGCCGACGAGTCCAGCGACTTTGCCATCGACGTCGACGACGACGACGAGGACGAGGAACCCGAGGACGAGGACTTCCCGATCGAAGACCGCTTTGGCCTGCCCGAGGAGAGCGCCGAGCTCCCGATCGGCGGCATCTCGGACATCTCCGAGGAGGTCGAGGAGATCGAGGGTCTGCTGGCCATGGGCCAAGAGGACGCGGCCGAAAAGGCCTTCTTGCGCTTGGCTGCCACGCACGCCGGTCACCCCGCGCTCTCTTCGCTCTCCGAGCGATTCGCGGACAAACAGGAGGCCGAGCGAGAGGAGGGCGGGGCGGCCGCGCAGCCCTTGTTCGACTTCACCGACGACGACGAGGGCGAGGACTACCTCGCGGGAATCTTCGAAGAGCCAGCACAAACGCCGGCCGAAGACGACGAGGTCGAGCATCGCGGCCGCGCCAAGATCGAAGGCGGCGCGGATGCAGCGACCCACTACGACTTGGGCACCGCCTACCACGGCATGGGTCTGGCCGCCGACGCGATCGGCGAGCTGGAGAAGGCGGCGGCCGATCCGGCGTGGACCTGTCGCGCCTGCATCTTGATGGCGACCGTTCACCAGCAGCTCTCGAACGACCTCGCGGCCGCTCGTGATGCGGCCGCCCGCGCGGCCGAGGCGGCCGGCAACGCCGACGAGCGCTCGGAGTCGAACTACCTGCTCGGCGAGCTCCTGCTCGAGCTCGGCGACCACGACCAAGCCCGCGCGGCCTTCGAAGCCGTCTCTCCCGGCTTTCGTGACCGCGAGGCCAAGCTCGCCATCTTGTGAGTGGCCCCAGCTCCATGGCCGAAAAAGAAGATCGCGGACCCTCGACGCGCAGCGTGCACGCCGGCGAGCCAGCCGTCCAAGGCAGCCGCAGCATCACCGCGCCGGTCGCCTTTTCGTCGACCTTTCCCTTCGAGCGCACCGACGAGTTGGTCGCATTCATGCGCGGCGAGATCACTCGCCCGCCCGAGTACGGGCGCTACGGCAACCCGACCGTCGAGGCGGCCGAGGCCAAGCTCGCCGCCCTCGAGGGGGCCGACGCCGCTTTGCTTTGTGCCTCGGGGATGGCCGCGATCACCACGAGCTTGTTCGCCATGCTGCGGGCCGGGCAGCACGTCGTGCTCACGCGCGACGTCTACCGCAAGACACGTCTGTTCGCGAAGACGGTCCTCGCCCGCTACGGCGTCGAGGTCGACATCGTCGAACCCGAAGCCGAGGCGGTCACCGCCGCCTTGCGCGACAACACGAAGATCGTCTTTACCGAGCTTCCGACGAACCCCTACTTGCGGGTGCCGGACCTCGGGGCCATCGTCGCGGCCGCGAAAAAGCGCCGCATCAAGACCATCGTCGACGCCACCTTCGCTACGCCGGTGAACCTGCGCGCCCTCGAGCACGGCGCCGACTTGGTGATTCACTCGGCCACCAAGTACCTCGGCGGTCACAACGACCTGATGGCCGGCGTGGTCGTCGGACGCAGCGGCTTGGTCGGCGCCATCCGTGACGCCCTCGGGACCTTTGGCGCGGTGTGCGATCCGCACACCGCCTTCTTGCTCTCGCGGGGGCTCAAGACCCTCGGACTACGCGTCGAGCGTCACAACCAAAACGCGCTTCGGATCGCGCGGGCCCTCGAAGCCCGCAGCGACCAGGTCGCGCAGGTCTGGTATCCCGGCTTGGAGAGCCATCCGGACCATGGCCGGGCCCGCGCGCTGATGAGCGGATTTGGCGGCGTGGTCAGCTTCGAGCTGCGCGGCGGGCTTGCCGCGGGCACCCGCTTGGTGGACGGCGTCCGAATTCCCAAGCTCGCGCCCAGCCTCGGCGGGGTCGAGAGCCTGATCGAGCAGCCCGCCTTGATGAGCTTTTTCGACCTCAGCCCCGAGGCGCGCGCCGAGATCGGCATCCGCGAGGGCCTGGTGCGCTTTGCGGTGGGCATCGAGGACGGCGACGACCTCGAGGCCGACCTCATGCAGGCCCTCGACGGGGTGTGAGTCAGCACAAGGCCCGCGGAGTGAGTCCGGCGGGCAGGGCCGTGGGGCGAGACTTCGGCGGGGCCGCCTCCCGGGTCGCCGGCGGGGCCGCCTCCCAGGTGGCCGGCGGAGCCCAGGGAGCTCCCGGCCGATCGTTGGCAGGGGGCCCTGGGCCTGTTATGTCCTCGCTCCCGCCGCGGCCTCGAGCCCGGCCAAGGACGCCATGGATAGCCGCATCGAGCAGATCAGTTCCGTCGAGTGCCGCGTGCACGTCACCATCCCCTGGGATCAGGTGTCCCAGCGCCTCGACCAAAAGATGCGCGAGCTCGGGCGCAATGCCCGTCTGCCCGGCTTTCGTCGCGGCAAGGTCCCGCGCCACATGCTCGAGCGCCTCTACGGCAAGGGCGTGCGCGAGGAGCTGGCCAACGACCTGGTCCAAGAAACCTTCGACACCGCGGTCTCCAAGCACGACCGCAACCCGCTGAACCAGCCCGTGCTCGAGAGCTCGGTGATCGAGAAGGGCGAGGGCTTCAAGTACGCCGCGCGCTTCGAGGTCATGCCCGAGATCGAGGTCAAGGACTACGAGGGCATCGAGGTCCGCCGTCGCCCCGCCGGCGTCGAGGACTCGGCCATCGAAGACGCGCTGCTGGCCAAGCAAAAGGAACTCATCGAGATCCGACCCCTGGCCGAGGACATCGACCGCGAGGACACCCAAGCCGGCGACGTGTGGACCGTCGACGTCAAAGGCAGCTTTGGCGACAATGAGATCGAGCGCAAGGACGTGCGCGTCGAGATCGGCAGCAGCGAAAACGAGTTCTTGCCCGGCATCTCCAAGGCCTTCGAGGGCCTGAAGCTCGCCGAGGTCGGCAGCAGCAAGGACATCGTCTTCACGCCACCCCAAGAGAACCTCAAGCCCGAGTTCAAGGGCCTCGAGGTCAAGCTCAAGGTCGGCCTGCGCGAGGTCAAAGAGAAGTTCGTGCCGCCGCTCGACGACGAGCTCGCGCGCGACACTGGCGAAGCCGAGACCCTCGAGGAGCTGCGCGCGAACCTCCGCGCCAACTTGCTCGAGCAAGACCAACACCAAGCCGAGCTCGAGGCCCGCAAGCGCCTCGTCGAGGCCCTGCTCGAGCGCAATGATTTCTCGCCCGCGCCTTCGCTCATCGAGCGCGAGGTCGCCGCCCAGGTGAACATGTTCGAGCGCCAGCTCGCGGCCCAGGGCCTCAACCCCGCGGCCCTCGGCACCAACCGCCAGCAGCTCGCGTCCAACATGCGCCCGCAAGCGACCTTCAACGTGAAGGCCTTCTTGATGCTCGACGCCCTCGCCAAAAAACAGGGCATCGAGATCAGCGACGAAGAGGTCGAAAAAGAGGTCGCGCAGATGGCGGAGGAGCAGGGCCAAAACGCGGCTCGTCTGCGCGCGCAGATGGAGCGCAACCAGGAGCTCTTGCTTTTGCGGGCGCAGATGCGCGAGGAGAAGATCCTCGATTTCCTCATGGAGAAGGCCAAGGTCACCGAGGCGCCCGATCCGGTCGAGGAGAGCGACGCCGGCGAAGAGGAGTAGGCGAAGGCCGCGCTCGGCTCGAGGTGCGCCTCGAGCCCGCGAAGAGACATACCTCCCAAAGAGTAGGGGAAGGGGCAATTCCCCCATTCCTCGGACTCGGCCGGGGGCGCCAGATGGGGTGCAGGACGCGCCAGCGGCTCTTTCGCCGCAGTGTGCCCTCTCCCTTCGTGCAGGCCGTCGACACTTGCAAGGCAGGCGCGGCGGCTTCAACATAGCTGCGGCGACGCGAACTCGACTCGTCACTTCGACGCGACGACGCCCGCCGACCGGAAGCATCGATTGATGTCCGACTACGATCTGCTCCCCCCCGCATCCCCGTACGCGGCCGGTATCCCGGTCGTCATCGAGCAAACCCATCGAGGTGAGCGCGCCTGGGACATCTTCAGTCGCCTCCTCAAAGACCGCATCGTCTTCATCGGCACGCCCGTCGATGACCACATGGCGAGCGTCATCATCGCCCAGCTCCTCTTCTTGGACGCCGACGATCCGGGCAAGGACATCCGCATCTACATCAACTCACCCGGCGGCGTGGTCACCGCGGGCTTGGCCATCTACGACACCATGCAGTTCCTTCGCTCGGATTGTGCGACCTACTGCCTGGGTCAGGCGGCCTCGATGGGGGCCTTCCTGCTCGCTGGCGGGGCCCCGGGCAAGCGCTATGCTTTGCCCAACGCCCGCATCATGATTCACCAACCCTCCGGCGGCTCCCGCGGCCAGGCCTCGGACATCGAGATCCAGGCGGCCGAGATCATGCGCCTCAAAGAGAAGCTCAACATCCTTCTCGCCAAGCACTGCGGCCGCACCGTCGAAGATATCCTCAAGGATACCGATCGCGACAAGTTCATGGATCCCGAGCAAGCCAAGAGCTACGGACTCATCGACGAAGTCCTCGAGCGCACCGAGGATCCCGAGCCCAAAAAAGAAGATTGAGCCGGGCGCCCTTCTTCATAGCTACCGAGACCCGAAGACATGAGTTCCAAGCGCGACAGCGGACAAGGCAACCTGAGCTGCTCCTTTTGCGGCAAGAGCCAAAAGGAGGTCAAGAAGCTGATCGCTGGACCTTCGGTCTACATCTGCGACGAATGCATCTCCTTGTGCAACGACATCCTCGCCGAGGAGGTCCAAAAGCAAGAGCGCAGCGATGGTGGCTCGGCCATCCCCAAGCCCCGCGAGATCCGCAAGATCCTCGACGACTACGTGATCGGCCAAGAGTGGGCCAAGAAGATCATCTCGGTCGCGGTCTACAACCACTACAAGCGCATCAACGTCCCGCCCGCCGCGGACGAGCCGGAGCTGCAAAAGTCGAACATCTTGCTGATCGGGCCCACCGGCTCGGGCAAGACCCTGCTCGCCCAGACTCTGGCGCGCATCTTGGACGTGCCCTTCGCCATCGCCGACGCCACCAGCCTCACCGAGGCCGGCTACGTGGGTGAAGACGTCGAGAACATCATCGTCAACTTGCTGCAGGCCGCCGACCACGACGTCGAGAAGGCCCAGCGCGGCATCATCTACATCGACGAGATCGACAAGATCGCCCGCAAAGGTGACAACCCCTCGATCACTCGCGACGTCTCGGGCGAGGGCGTGCAGCAGGCCCTGCTCAAGATCCTCGAGGGGACCGTGGCCAGCGTGCCGCCCAAAGGTGGTCGTAAGCACCCGCAGCAGGACTTCTTGCAGATCGATACGACGAACATCCTCTTCATCTGCGGCGGTGCCTTCGCCGGGATCGAGGACGTCATCGAGAGCCGCGTCAGCGCCAAGACCATGGGCTTCGGCGCCCAGCTCCGGCACAAAGAGGAAAACGGCCACTGGGACCTGCTTCAGCAGATCCAAAGCGAAGACCTGCACCGCTTTGGCCTCATCCCCGAGTTCATCGGCCGCCTTCCCGTCGTGGCCCCGCTGCGGGAGCTCGACGAGGAGGCCCTGGTCGCCATCCTCACCGAGCCCAAGAACGCACTGGTCAAGCAGTACCAGCGCTTGTTGCGCCTGGACGGCGTGAACTTGGAGTTCTCGGACGAAGCGCTCGTCGCCGTGGCCAAGAAGGCCCGCTCGCAAAAAGCCGGCGCGCGCGGTCTGCGTAGCATCCTCGAAAAGGCGATGCTCGAGGTGATGTACGACATCCCCAGCAACGAGAAGGTCACCGGGGTGCACATCAGCGAAGAGTGCATCGCCGACGGCAAAGACCCCGTCTTGGTCTACGAGGACCAAAAAGAGGCCTCCTAGGCTCGAGACTCGAAGGGCCTCGACGCCCCAAAGCCCCGCCGCATTTCGCGTCGGGGCTTTTTCATTTTCGGTGATGGGTGCTGGCGGGGACCGGCACTCATTCGCCACGACCCCCCACGCGGGTCGCGGAGCACTGGACCATGACGCGACGCAAGCATCCCCTCTTTTTGACCCTGATCTTGAGCACCTCTTTGCCCTTGGGCTGCGGTGACTCCGACGCCACCGAGACGAGTAGCGAAGCCTCGTCGACCGAAGACGAGAGCAGCTCGGAAGCCGGCGAAGCCGGCGAGGCCGGTGAAGAGACCAGCACGACCTCGACGACCGGGGATGGCGATGGAGACGGGGATGGAGACGGAGATGGAGATGGAGATGGAGACGGAGATGGCGATGGAGATGGAGACGGCGATGGCGATGGAGATGGAGACGGCGATGGAGACGGAGATGGAGACGGAGACGGAGATGGCGACGGCGACGGCGACGGCGACGGAGATGGAGATGGCGACGGCGACGGAGATGGAGACGGTGATGGAGACGGAGATGGCGATGGCGACGGAGACGGAGATGGAGACGGAGATGGAGACGGAGATGGCGACGGAGACGGCGATGGCGACGGCGA
>JAUIJR010000632.1 GCA_030431075.1 Polyangia bacterium
GCTCGATGAGTGCTCGATCGATATCTCGTGACGCCCAGTTCTGACAGACATCGCAAACCGCCCCGACCGGCAGCGTGAATGGGTGGCCAGCACCAAACCGCTCCGGGATGAAGTGCTCGACGGTGTTGCTCGGTTGACCGGTCCTCCCGCAGTACAAGCAACGTGGCGAGCTAGACGTGGCCATGTCTATCTCAGGTATACGCCGACCTCATGCGAACCACCACATGACGACAGCTTCCAGGTCCGGGCACGCCGATCAGCTGACGCCGGGTAGCTTGGCGACATTGAACAGCGCGAGCCGCCGCCGGGCAACGGAGCCCTGAGCACCCGACCGGCGCGATCGCGCGGAGTTCGGCTCGCTCGGGCCAGTACGGGTGTCGCTCAACGAGCGTTGGACCCGGGGGCGAGTTCATCGAATACTGGGTGCATGGATTGGGCGCGTCGGGGTTGGGTGCTCGTTGTGGGTTTCGCGGCGCTTGCCGCGAGCGCGTGTAACGAGGGGCCGACAACGGGGGACGAGACCGAGACCGAAACCTCGAGCGACGAAGAGAGCAGCGGCACGGGCGACGAGGGCTGCGTCGACGAAGCGCAGCTCGTCGAGCTCGAAGACGCTTGTGGTCCCCTCGACTTCGAGTTGCGCGTGCGTTCGCTCGGGGACGCGTGCCCTGTGCTCGTGGCGCTCGCGGACGTCGGCGACGTCGACGGCGATGGGATCGATGATGCCGTCTTCTCGGGCCCGGGTGAGCTCGCCGTCTACCTCAGCTCTTCCGAGGCCTACGTCGAGCTCGACCCGCCCGAGTCCGGGCGAACACTGAGTTTTGTCCGCCTCGCCGACCTCGATGGGGACGAAGCGCTCGACTTGCTCACCCAGCGCGCCCCGATCCAGTACGACCCCAGCGGCTCGCCCGACTTCCCGGAGATCGGTGTGCGTTGGGGGAACGGCGGCGGTGAGTTGGAGGCATGGACCTACTTCGAGATCGAGCCCGGGTCGACCGTGCACCCCACCACCACGCGCGCCGGTGACGGCGCCGAGCAGCTCTACCTCGTCCCGCAAGAACAGGTCGTCGGCAGTCAGATGCTCTACCGCCTGAGCTTCGCCGATCGGCAGCTCACGCGCGACGAGTTTGGGGAGGTGGGCGGGAACCCTCTGGGCTTTGGCGACTTCGATGGCGACGGCGAAGTCGATGTGATGACGAGTGAAATCGGCCCGCTGGAGGGAGGATGGTCGATCGCGCTGCGACGCGGTATCGCCGGAGGCGGGCTCGAGGCGCCCGTGTTCTCGGCAGGAGGCATGCCCCTCACCCTTCAGTCGGATGTCGCAGACCTCTACGGCGAGGGGCGAGTCTCGTTGCTGCAGGTCGCGGTCACTCCCGGCACCGGCCCCTTGGTAGACATCGCCCGCTGGTCTTGGGAGACCGACCGCCTCGTCCGCGAACCAGTCCTCGTCGGCTACGGCTTTCATGGCTTCGTGACTGGCGATCTCGACCTCGACGGACGCGGCGAAATCCTGCTCTACGCGCCCGGTGTCGACGAAGAGAACCCTTCCATCGACGCCGCGCTGTGGGCCAACGAAGGCAGCGCCGAAAGCTGGGCCTCGCGGCCCCTCGGCTCCCTCGGCTCCGGCTTTTGCGGCTTGGGCCCTGGCCGCATCGTCTGCCCCAACGGCCCCTTCTCCATCGACATTGCGCGCAGCTGCTCGCCCTAGCGCCACGGTCAGCGGTCGCCTCGATATCTGTTCGCGCGCCTGGGCCGCCGGGCCCAAGTGGGACGCTGCGTCCCGAATCGGCTGGGGTGAGGGCTTCGCTGCCCGCGAAGTGGGACGCTACGTCCCGATCTACGCTGGCGCGAGGTGCGTACCGCCCAACTGGGACGGCGTGTCTCGCTCCGAGCCGGCGAACGCCGCGATTCGTCGAGGCAGGGCGCCCCCCCCGCCCCTCAGGGATCCGACAACACCACCGTGATCCCCGTCGTCCCGGTGTGGATGAAGGCCACGTCATCTACGCCGTCTTCGTTGAGGTCGCCGACCGCGACGTCGACGATGTCTTGCGGGGCGAACTGGACGGTCGGGTCGACGGTGAAGGTCATGTCGCCGTTGCCCCAGGCGACGCGGAAGGTGGCGCCGTCGAGGTCGAAGGCGAGGATGTCGAGATCGCCGTCGCCGTCGAAGTCGCCGACGGCCGGCAAGTCGGTGTCGGCGCCCTCCCAGTCGATGTTCACCGGCGCCAAGCTCCGGGGCGGGCCGGCTTGGGCGTGCAGGACACCGATCGAGCTGCCCGTACCCCACACCAGATCGTCGAGGCCGTCGTCGTCGAGGTCGGCGACGCGCAGGTGGGTGATGCCGACGGTGCTCGCTTGGGCCGAGATGTCGGTCGTGAGGCCGGGCCGCAGCATCTCGACCAGGCCCGACTTGCGTCCGATGGCCAAGGTGATGCCGCCGTTGCCACTCGCCGCTTCGATCACGTTGATGTCGTCGCCGCCCCAGGCGCGATCCAGCGTCCCGAAGCTCTGCGGCTGGCCGTCGACCTCGGGCACGTAGGCGCGTACGCGGGGATCCGAGTCGGTG
>JAUIJR010000633.1 GCA_030431075.1 Polyangia bacterium
GGGCGTCGACGTGGATCCCCGCGAGGCCGAGGCCTACCAGCACCTGTGGCGCTACGCCGGCTACCTGATGGGGCTGCCCGCGTCTTCGCTGTGCAACTCCCTTGAGGCCGAAGGTCGACTCTACGATCACCTCGCCGCCCACATGGACGCCCCGAACGCGGCCAGCCGCGCGCTGAGCTCGGCCCTGCTCGACGCGGCGCGCTTCGAACCGCCCTTGTTCTTGCCGCGCCCGGTGCTCGCCCAGTTCACTCGCTTTTTCATCGGCGACGACAAAGCCGATGCGCTGGGTCTGCCCCGCGGAGATCGCAGCCAGGCCGCCTTGCGTCAGTTGGCCCGCGCCCGCGCCCGCGTCGGTCGCAGCGAGCTTCCTCGACCGGCGCCCCGGCATCCGAGTCGCGCGCCGGCCCGCGGGCGCCTCGGCCCGCGCTTGGGCTTTCGCTACTACGACTGGATGGTGCAACGCACCGCCCGGCTCTCGGGACGGCCCTTGCACGAAGAGGGCTGAGGGCGGAGGCCCGCGAGACTCAGGCGCCGGCTTGCGCTTCGGCGACCATGGCCTCGAGTTGATCGAGACCCTGCTCGACCTGCGCGAGGTTCGGACCAAAGCTCAGGCGCACGAAGTTGCGCAAGCGCGAGTCGATGTGGCGGCGCCGCTTGCCGGGATCGACATCGAAGAACTCGCCGGGCACGGTGACCACCTTGCGCTCGAGGGCGGCCTTGAAAAAGCTCATGCCGTCGGCGATCGACTCGGGCAAGCCCGAGAGATCCGCAAAGCAATAAAAGGCGCCCTGGGGCCAGCCCGGTACGCGCAGTCCCATCGCTTGCAAGCGTTGCAGCATCAGGTCGCGCTTTTGGCGAAAGAGGGCCTGGATGGCCCGCGCTTCGCGATCGGCGAACTCGGGGTCCACAAAGTCCAAGGCCGCGCGCTGAAGGGCGTGCGGGGCCCCGCCGTCCAAGAAGGAGCCGGCCGAGGACACGCGCTCGATCACCGACTTGGGGCCCACCGTCCACGACAAGCGCAAGCCGGGGTAGCGCCAGTTCTTGGTGAGCCCGTCGACGATCACCACCGGGTCGTTGTCGATGTCCTCGACGAACTCGGCCGCGCTGACGGTCGCGCCCTCGCCCCGGTCGTAGATGTAGTGGGCGTAGAACTCGTCGACGATCATCGCGCAGCCGAGGTCGACCGAGATCTCGACGAAGCGGCGCAGATCCTCACCGGCGACGAGCTGGCCGGTGGGGTTCGAGGGGTTCGACAAGAGCAGCGCGCCCAAGCCCGTGCCCAGGGCCGCCTCGCGAAAGCGGGCCGGGGTGAGGCGAAAGCCCTCTTCGCGGCGCAACAAGATCGGGATGGCGACGAAGCGACGAAAGGCGTCGAGCAGCTCTTCGTAGGCGGTGTAGTCGGGCAGCAGGTGGCCGAGGTGGATCGAGCCCAGCGCCGTGGCCAAGCGGGTCAGGGCCGTGCGACCGCCGGCCGCGATGGCCACGTTCTCGGCGCTGTACTGGCCCTTTTTCCCGCGGCGGTAGCGGGCGTTGTAGAGGTTGGCCACCGCCTCGCGCAGCTCCCAGTCGCCGGCCACCGGCGCGTACTCGCTGGTGTGCGCGTCCAAGTCGATGCTCCCCAGACGCGGCGCACCTTCGGGGATCTCCCCGGTCTCGGGCGCGCCTTGGCCCAAGTTCGCCCAGTCGGGCGCGCCGTAGGCGAAGCCGCGCTTGCGGGCTTGAGCCATCACGTAGATGACGCCCGTACGCGGCACGGGCCGAAAGATCTCGTCGGGGTGGGCCACCGAAGCGCCGAGCTACCGCGCGCGCGCCGGCGGGTCAAGCGAAGCGCTCAGCTCGCCGGATCGAGCGCCGCCCGGGCCGCGGCGAAGACCGCGTCGAGCATGGGCTCGGTCAGCCGACCCGTGAAGGTGTTTTGCTGGCTGGGGTGGTAGCTGCCCAACAGGAGGTAGGGACCCAGCTGCACGCGGGCCCCGTGGCCGAAGCGGGGCTTGGGCCGCACGACGTGCCCGAGCTCGCGCAGGGCCCACAAGCTGTTGTCCCAGGCGAAGCCGCCCAGGCAGACCAGCACCTCCAAGCGCTTGGCCATGCGCACTTCGTGCACGAAAAAGTCGGCGCGGCAGCGGTCTCGCTCGACGCGGGCCGGCTTGTTGTCGGGCGGGGCGCACTTGACCACCGAGGTCACCCGCGCCTCGATCATCTCGAGACCGTCGTCGCGTGCGCGCGAGCTGGCCTGCGAGCCAAAGCCGGCGCGATGCAAGGCGCGGTACAGCCAGTCCCCCGAGCGGTCCCCGGTGAACATGCGCCCGGTTCGGTTGGCCCCGTGCGCCCCGGGAGCCAAGCCGACGACCAGCAGACGCGGATCCGGATCCCCAAAGCCGGGCACCGGACGTCCCCAGTAGCGCTCTTCGGCGTAGGCCGCCCGCTTTTCGCGCGCGACCCTCTCGGTCCATTCGACCAAGCGAGGGCAGGCCCGACAGCGAAGCACCGCGCGGTCGAGGCTTTTGAGGCTCCGCATTCGGCTCGGATCCGACAACGCAGGCAGCTTGCCGCAGC
>JAUIJR010000634.1 GCA_030431075.1 Polyangia bacterium
CACTGGCGCGTCAGGCGATCAAGGGTTCGACCAAGGAGAACCTGGGGGAGATGTTCCGGGGCAACTCGGCCATCGCCTACCACGACGACGATCCGACCGCTCCGGCGAAGATCCTGACCGAGTTTGCGAAGGACAACGACAAGCTGGTCCTCAAGGGGGCCTGGCTCGACGGCAAGCTGCTGGACCCCTCGGGGGTCGAGCAGCTCTCGAAGCTGCCCGGCAAGGACGAGCTTCGGGGCAAGCTGTTGAGCGTCATCGCCGGTGTGCCGACGAAGTTCGTCCGTACGCTGATCGCCGGACCCACGCAGTTCGTGCGCGTGCTCCAGGCGCGCGCGCAGCAGCTCGAAGGCTGACCACAACCATCGCTGAACGCGAATAGCCCGATTCATCCAGGGAGAAGCAGAATGTCCGATATCACCCGCGAGCAGGTCATCGACTGGCTCAGCAACCTCACCGTGCTCCAGATCGCCGACATCACCAAGGAGCTCGAGGACAAGTGGGGCGTGAGCGCCGCGGCTGCGGTAGCCGTGGCCGGCCCTGCCGCCGGCGGGGCCGAGGCCGCCGCCGAGGAGCAGACCGAGTTCGACGTCGTGCTGACCAGCGCCGGCGCCAAGAAGATCCCGGTCATCAAGGTGGTGCGCAGCCTGACCGGCCTGGGCCTCAAGGAGGCCAAGGCCGCCGTCGACGGCGCCCCGACCACCCTCAAGGAGGGGATCTCCAAGGAGGAGGCCGAGTCGGTCAAGGCCCAGATCGAGGAGGCCGGCGGCAGCGTCGAGATCAAGTAGATCTCGCTGTCGCGACCGGCGAGCGCTCGGGCCCGCCGGTCAAAACATGTTGCGTCATCGCGCCGGCTGCGCGATGACGCCGTTTCACGTTTGGCATCGGGAATTGATTGGCCGCGCCCGATGTTCGACGTCCGATTCTTCCGCGTCCGCACCCTCTGCTCGAACAGGAGCCCTGCATGGCGTCCGTCGTCCAGAAGAACTTCCGTATTCGCAACAGCTACGGGCAGATCAAGAAGGTCATCGACATCCCGAACCTGATTGATATCCAGAAGCAGAGCTACGTGAAGTTCCTGCAGATGGATACCCCGCCCGACGAGCGGGACGACATCGGGCTGCAGGGGGTGTTCAAGAGCGTCTTCCCGATCAAGGACTTCAACGAGACCTGCTCTCTGGAGTTCGTCTCGTACCACCTCGAGAGGCCCAAGTACGACGTCCAGGAGTGCCATCAGCGGGGCATGACCTATGCCGCGCCGCTCAAGGTGGTCATCCGACTGGTCGTCTGGGACAAGAGCGAGGACGGCGGCATACCTTCGATCCGCGACGTCAAGGAGCAGGAAGTCTACTTCGGCGAGATCCCGCTCCAGACCGAGGAAGGCACGTTCATCATCAACGGGACCGAGCGGGTCGTGGTCTCGCAGTTGCACCGCTCGCCGGGCGCCTTCTTCGACCACGACAAGGGCAAGACCCACTCGTCGGGCAAGCTGCTCTTCAGCGCCCGGGTGATCCCCTATCGCGGGTCGTGGCTCGACTTCGAGTTCGACGCCAAGGACGTGCTGCATGTACGGATCGACCGTCGGCGCAAGCTGCCGGCGACGGTGCTCCTGCGGGCGCTGGGCTACTCCACCGAGGAGCTGCTCGAAGAGTACTACCAGCGGGAGACGGTGTACCTCGGCGAGCCGGGCAGCAACGTCTTCTACCGCCAGCCCGACGACCTCCGGCTGCTGTTGAGCCAGAAGGCCACCCTCGAGGTGGTCAGCGACAGCGGCGACATCCTGGTGCGCAAGAACCGCAAGTTCACCCACAGCGCGCTGCGCAAGATGAACGCCGCCGGCATCGAGCGCATCCCCGCGATGCTCGACGAGATCGTGGGCAAGGTGGTGGCCACCGACATCGTCGACATGGAGACCGGTGAGATCCTCGTCGAGTGCAACGAGGAGTTGACCGAGGCCAAGATCGAGCTGCTGCGCGAGCGCAACGTCGACGAGGTCGAGACCCTGTTCATCGACGGGCTCACCTCGGGGCCGTTCTTGCGCAAGACGCTGCTCGTCGACAAGATCGAGACCCCCGACGAGGCGGTCCTCGAGATCTACAAGCGGCTGCGTCCGGGGGACCCGCCGACCCTGGAGACCGCGTACACCCTGTTCAACAACCTGTTCTTCAACCCCGAGCGCTACGACCTGAGCAAGGTCGGCCGGCTCAAGCTGAACCACAAGTTCCGCCTGGACGAGCCGCTCGAGAACACGGTGTTGACCAAGCGCGACATCATCGAGGTGGTGCGCTACCTCATCGCGTTGCGCGACGGTCGCAGCGAGATGACCCTGACCCGGGACGACGGCAGCTCGGTCGAGATCTCGGTGAAGATCGACGACATCGACCACCTCGGCAACCGCCGGGTGCGAGCGGTCGGCGAGTTGATGGAGAACCAGTACCGCATCGGTCTGGTTCGCATGGAGCGCGCCATCAAGGAGCGCATGAGCATGTCTCAGGAGATCGAGACGCTCATGCCGCACGACCTGATCAACGCCAAGCCGGTCTCGGCGGTGGTCAAG
>JAUIJR010000107.1 GCA_030431075.1 Polyangia bacterium
CACGACGGCGCCGACCTGGGCCGAACACTGGGAGGCCCTCGACGCCGGCCCGCGCCTGGAGGCTACGGCCTCGATCGCCTGGACCATCACGCACTGGGCACGCCACGACTGAGCCCGGTCACGCCCCCAGTCACCGGCTGGGTCACCGGCTGGGTCACCGGCTGGGCCACCGGCTTGGCCACTGGCCTCGGTCACTGGCCTCGGTCATGGGCCTCGACGCGGTAGCATGCGCCATGCTTCGTCGCTTCGCGCCCGTCCTCGCCCTCGCCCTCTCGACGACCGCCGCGTGCGACGGCAAGGACAAAGAGACGCCGGCGGCGGCGAGCGGCGCGGCCGCGGCCCCGACCTCGGCGGCCAGCGGCGAAGCCGAGCCAAAGGCCGAGGCCGTCGCCATCCCCAGCGACGCGGCCCAAGCCTGCGCCAAGGTGATCGTGGTCGCCCACACCGGTGCCGAGGGAGCCGAAGAGATCGAGCGCGACGAGGCGGCCGCCAAGGCCAAGGCCGAGGAGCTGCGCGCCAAGGTCGAGGCGGGCGCCGACATCGTCGCCCTGGCCCAAAGCGACTCGGACGAGGAGCGCAGCCGCAACAAGCGCGCGGGCCTGGGCACCTTCGACAAAGAGTCGTGGCCCGAGCGCTACGCCGGCCTCGCCGAGCCGGTGTGGAACACCGCCATCGACGGCCTCACGCCGGTGGTGAAGATCCCGCTCGGCTACGCCTTCGCACAGCGCTGCACCGTCGACTTGCTCCACACCCGCCACATCTTGATCCGCTACCAAGGCGCCGAGCGAGCCCCCGAAGAGACGACGCGCGGCAAAGAAGAAGCCAAGGCCTTGGCCGAGGAGGTCCACGCCAAGATCAGCGGTGGGGCCGAGTTCGCTGCGCTCGCCGCCGAGCACGGCGAAGACGGAAGTGCCGAACGCGGCGGCGACCTCGGCCCCGTCGGCCGCGGCATGTTCGTCACCGCCTACGAAGACGCCGCCTGGGCCCTCGAACCCGGCCAGCTCGCCCCCGTCGTCGAGAGCCCCTTCGGCTTTCACGTGATCATGCGCGAGCCCGGCTAGTCGTCCTCGCCCACGGGGATCGTGAGCAGCAAGTCCTCGCGGCCCGCGTCGGGCGGCGGCGGGAGGCTCAAGCTCCAGGCGCTTTGTTCGACGCACTCGCGCAGCTCGAGCTCTTCGATCTCGTTGCGCTCGGCAAAGGCGACATGATCGACGACGGCGCCGAGATCCGGATCGCCGGCCGCACCGAGCTCGATCGCCAACATCCCGTGGAGATCCGGCTGACGCTCGCGCGCCATCTCGATGCACTCGCCCACCAAGGGCATGAAGTCGCGGGCGAAGGCGGCCTTGGTCGCGTCGTCGAGGCCCACACGGTCGCGCAGACCGGGGCCCGACTCGGGCGGCGCGGACGCGGCATCGGCCGGGGGCGCGTCCGTGTGCATCGGCTGCGGGCGTGAGCGCAGCGCGGCCCGCAAAGCGTCGGCTTCGGCGCGCGACGGGGGCGTCCACCGAGCGATCTTTCGTTTTGCCTTCGTCGACTCGGCCGCCTCGACACGCGTCCGCTCGCTCGGCGTAGCTGCGGTCTGGCGCTGCGCGTCCTCGGTCGTGTCGAGCTCACTTCCCGACACTGCCGCCGGCTCGCGCACCCCCAGCCAGGCCCACGCCCCGAGGGCGAGCAGCAAAGTAGCCAGGGCGACCCACACGGAGCGGCGCACGGCCCTGAGTAACCCGTCGAGTGCGAGATCTGACGCGCAAGCGCGCGGCCATTCATTTGCCCCGCGTGCACGCCTCCGCTACACCGCCTTGGCGCATGACTGCCCTCTCTGCCGCCGAGACCGACCGCTTGCTCGACGCCGTGCGAGCGGGTGACGACGCTGCGCTCGAGGCCCTGCTCGAAGCCGTGCAGCCGCAGGTCTATCGCTTTGGCATGCGCTTGTGCGCCCACCCCGAAGACGCCGAGGACGTGCTGCAAGAGACCCTGCTGACCTTGGCGCGACGCCTTCGCGAGTTTCGCGGCGACGCGGCCTTGTCGACCTACGTCTATGCGGTCGCGCGCAGCCACTGCATCAAAAAGCGCCGGCGTCGCAAAGATGCCCCGGCCGAGCTCGACGGTCTGGACACCGTGGCCGACGCCCAGGTCGCCGAGGGCTCGGATCAATTCCGCATGCTCGAGACCCAGGAGACCTGGGCGCGCGTCGCCACGGCCATCTCCCAGCTCGAGCCCGCGCAAAAAGAGGTGCTCGTCTTGCGCGACGTCGAGGGCCTCAGCGCGTCCGAGGTCGCCGAGGTCGTCGAGGCCTCGGTCTCGGCCGTCAAGAGCCGACTGCACCGCGCGCGCCGCTCACTGCGCGAAAAGCTCGGCATCTTGCCGCCCGGCGCCGACTGTCCGGACATCGTCGAGATGTTCTCGCGGCACCACGAAGGCGAGCTCGCGCCGGACATCTGCACGCGCATGGAGGCCCACCTGGCCGGCTGCCCGCGCTGCGCCAAGGTGTGCGACGAACTCCGGGCGGACCTCGTCTCGTGCAGCAATGCCCCGCATGCCGAGGTGCCGCCCGAGCTCCAAGCCCGCATCAAGCGCGCCTTGGGCCTGCTGAAGGCCTGAGGTCAAAGATGGTGGTCCGGCTCGACAGCCGGCCTCAGTAGGCGCTCATCGTGCTGATGTCGAGCACGCGCTGAAAGCCGGCGCTGCGCAACATGCTCGCGGCCATCGCACTGCGCGCGCCGCTGCGACAGTAGAGCACCACCGGGCGCGCGGGGTCGTTGCCCAGCTCGCCCATGCGCGAGGAGAACTGTTGTACGGGGATGTTGATGGCCCCGGGCAGGTGCCCCGCGGTGAACTCCTCCGGCGTACGGACATCGAGCAGGATTCCGCCCTTGGCGATGAGCTCACGGGCGGGAGATGAGGTGGCTGCGTTGGACATGGTCGCTTCCTTTCGCGGCGGTCGGCGCCGGCTGCCCGGTGAGAGCCGAGCGGCGGCAAAAGGGTTCGCCTTGGTGAGCGATCGGCGCCGGTGAGGCCACGCACGCTCGCTTCGCACACCGAGGGCTCCGCCTCGCGAACCCTTTTTGCCGGCGCCGGCTCTCACCGTCGAGGGGCCAGCGCTCCCGACACGCACCCCCACGAGGCAACATGATCCGCCAACTCTTCGACAAAGAGACCTCGACCTACACCTACTTGGTCGCCGACATGCGCAGCCGCAAGGCCCTGCTCATCGATCCGGTGGACGCGCAGGTCGAGCGCGACTTGAAACTGCTGCGCGAGCTCGAGCTCGAGCTCGTCTACACGGTCGAGACCCACGTTCACGCCGACCATGTGACCGGCTCGGGCAAGCTGCGCGAGGCCACCGGCGCCAAGAGCGTCGTGTCCGCCACCGAGGGGGTCGGCTGTGCCGACATCCCGGCCGCCCACGGTCACCGGCTCGCCCTCGGCTCGCTCGAGCTCGAAGCTCGCGCCACGCCCGGTCACACCTCCGGTTGCATGAGCTGGGTGCTCGAGCACGAGGGGCGCACGCATGTGTTCACGGGCGACACCTTGTTGATCCGGGGCTGCGGCCGCACCGACTTTCAAAGTGGCGACTCCACGACCCTCTACCAGTCGGTCCACACCCAACTGTTCAGCTTGCCCGACAGCACCGTCGTGCATCCCGGTCACGACTACCGCGGCCAGACCCACTCGACGATCGGCGAGGAGAAGGCCCACAACCCGCGCCTGAATCGAGAGATCGACCAGGCCACCTTCGTGGGCATCATGGCCGACTTGAAGTTGGCGCCGCCGCGCATGATCGACGTGGCCGTCCCCGCGAACTTGAGCTGCGGGCGCAAGGTCGAAGTGCAAGGAGGCTGAGATGCATCCTTTTGTCGCGTCCACGCTGGGAGGCCTGATCATCGGCCTCGCCTCTGCCCTGCTCTTGTTGAGCCAAGGTCGCATCGCCGGCATCAGCGGCATCTCGGCCAGTGCTGCTTTTGGCCCGCGAGAGGGGTGGCGCCTCGCCTTCGTCGCCGGCCTGGGCGTCGGCGGCCTCGTGCTGCTGCAAAGCATGCCCACGGCCTTCGCCGTCCCGGTCGACCGTTCACTTTTCCTCCTCGCCGCCGCGGGTTTATTGGTCGGCTTTGGAACGCAGCTCGGCCGCGGATGCACGAGCGGTCACGGTGTGTGCGGCCTCGGTCGCCTTTCGCGGCGCTCGGCCCTCGCGACCGGAGCCTTCATGCTCACCGGCTTCGCCACCGCGAGCTTGCTGCACTTGATGGGAGGCGCCAGATGAAGCTCGAAGCCGAGAGCCCGCTGGGCCTGAGCATCTCTGCCTTCGCCTCGGGTCTGCTCTTCGCGCTGGGCCTGGGGCTCGGCGGGATGACCGACGCCAACACGGTGCTGGGCTTTTTGAACCTGGCCGGCGACTGGAACCCCTCGCTCGCCTTCGTGATGCTGGGGGCCATCGCCGTCTATGCGCCGGCCTATCGCCTCTACGCAAAGCTCCACCGCAACGAGCAAGCGCCCTGGCAAAGCAGCATGTGCAATGTGCCCACGCACACGCACATCGATCGCCAGCTGCTCGTGGGGGCGGCGATCTTCGGGGTCGGCTGGGGGCTCGGTGGCTTTTGCCCCGGACCGGCCCTCGTCTCCGTGGTCACGGGCGCCGTGCCCGTAATGGTCTTCATCGCCGCCAT
The DNA here is from genome assembly GCA_030431075.1 of Polyangia bacterium. Taxonomy (GTDB): domain Bacteria; phylum Myxococcota_A; class Polyangia; order Nannocystales; family Nannocystaceae; genus JAUIJR01. The sequence continues at coordinate 4,668 of JAUIJR010000107.1, forward strand.
GGCCCTGGGCATGTACGCCTTTCGACGCTTCGCCGCGAAAGGACTCTAGCCGTGACCGCCCCGACTTCGATCGCCGCACGCGAAGGCTGGGGCGCGGACCTCATCGCCGGGCTCACGACGGCGGTGATGCTGGTGCCGCAGGCGATGGCCTACGCGATGCTGGCCGGCTTGCCGCCCATCGTCGGGCTCTATGCCGCGAGCGTGCCGCTTTTGGCCTACGCCTTGGTGGGCAGCTCGCGCCAGCTCGCGGTGGGCCCCGTGGCCATGGACTCGCTGCTGACGGCCGCAACCGTCGGCCTGATCGCCGAGTCCGGCAGCGACAACTACGTCGAGCTCGCGGCCTTGCTCGCCTTGATGGTCGGGGTGGTCCAGATCGGGCTCGGGCTCGTGCGGGCGGGCTTCGCCTCGAACTTTCTTTCGCGACCGGTGATCAGTGGCTTCACCTCGGCCGCGGCGCTGATCATCGCGGCCAGCCAGCTCAAACTTCTCTTCGGCGTGGAGCTGCCGCGCACGAGCTCCGTCTTCGAGACCCTGGGGGCCCTGGCTGCGCGCCTCGGCCAAGTCCACGCCGGCACCTTGTTGCTCTCGCTCGCCGCCATCGCGGCCTTGGTCTTGCTCAAACGCCAAGCCCCCAAGTGGCCGCGGCACCTGATGGTCGTCGCCGCGGGCACGATCGCGGTGGTCGCCTTGCAACTCGATGCGAGCGGGGTCGCGGTCGTCGGTGAGGTCCCGGCCGGGCTGCCGACCCCCGCGCTGCCCGACTTCGATCTCGAGACGCTGCAGCGCCTCTTGCCCGGTGCGCTCACCATCAGCTTCGTCGCCTTCATGGAGGCCATCAGCGTCTCGACCAAGGTGGCCGAGGGCCGCGGCGAGCGGGTCTCCCCCAACCGCGAGTTCGTGGCCTTGGGCCTGGCCAACGCGGCGGCCGGACTCTTTCGCGGCTACCCGGTGGCGGGCGGTTTTTCGCGTACGGCCGTGGCCGCCGACGCCGGGGCCCGCAGCAAACTCGCCGGCGTGGTCACGGCGGCCTTCGTCTTTTTGACCCTCGGGCTGTTCACGGGCCTGCTCTCCTCGGTCCCCAAGGCCGTGCTCGGCGCGATGATCGTCACCGCCGTCGTGGGGCTGATCGATGTCGCCGAGGCGCGCCGACTGTGGCGGGTCAAGCGGACCGACCTCGCCTTGATGATGCTGACCTTCGCGGCGACCTTGGGCATCGGCATCCAAGAGGGCATCGCGGTCGGCGTCGGGGCCTCCTTGCTCTTGCTGGTGATCCGCACCACGCGCCCGCACACCGCCGTGCTCGGCCGTCTCCCCGGCACCGAGGTCTACCGCAACTTGTCGCGCTACCCCGAGGCCGAGCGGATCCCCGGCGTGCTGATCGTGCGCTTGGATGCGCAGCTCTACTTCGGCAACGTGACCTTCTTGCGCGACGCCCTCGCCCGCCTCGAGGCCGATCCCGAGGCCCGAGGCGAAGGCCCCTTGCGCCGCATCGTGCTCGACGCGAGCGGCATCAACCAACTCGACGCTTCAGCCGAGCTCGCGCTGCACGAGCTCTACGAGCGCTACAGCGCGCGGGGGATCGACTTCGTGCTCGCCAGCGTCAAGGGCCCCGTGCGCGACGTGCTGCGGCGCAGCGGCCTCATGGAGAAGTTGGGGGCCAAGGGCATGGTCTTTCGCGTGCACGACGCCCTAAGCTCGACCTGAAGCCGCTCGACTCGCTCAGCGCATCAGGCCCCGCGCGATGCGAAAGAGCCCGTACACCATCGGGCCCCAGGCCAAGACCATGCGCCCCCCCAGGCCCCCGTCTTGCATCGACCACAAGGTCAAGCCGAGGCCGCCGGCGAACCACAGACCCCCGACGACGAGGTGTTGGCTGCGCGCGTCCTCTTCGTCGGGCAAAGCACCGGGCAGGGCCCCGGGCTCGACGCGGGGGATCCAAGGCAGCAGGGCCATCGCCCCGTACATGGCGAGATCGACGATGAAGTTGAAACTCGTCGCCAACCAAGTGGCCCCCTGCTCGCTCATGCCGGCGGCCAAGCTGGGAACTTGGGCCACGACGTTGAGGGCGACGAAGAGGGCCATCCCGATGCCGCCCATCCAGACCACGGCTTGGGTCGCTCCGCTGCGGGCGGCATGCACCACCGCGGCCACGCATCCGACGATCGTCGCCAGCATGGCGGCCAGGCCGATGAACTGAAAGTCGGGGAGCGTCAGCTCCTCGCTGGCCAGGCTCGTCAGGACGTACAAGCTGGCATCGATGACGAGCGCGAGCGACCAGGACCAAAAGGCCAGCTGCAAGGCACGCGGCTCGCTCTCGTCGAGCCACTCGCGCAGCTGTCGGCGCAGCAAGAGCAGTATGGCCACCCACCCCGCCGTCGAGAGCACCCAGCGCACGCGCATGACCACCACGAAGCGGTCGAAGGTCTCCGCGAAATCGCCCTCGGCCCCGTCCAGGGTCCGCAAGACCGAGCTGCTGTAGGCGTCGTAGGCCAAGGCCACGACCAAGAGCCCCAGCCACAGCAAGCGGATCGTGCGCGCCTGCTTCGCGCCCGTCATCTCAGCTCGCTCCGTCGGGCAGGCGGTCGACGGCCACCCAAAGTTGCTGGGACCACGCGAGGGCCTCACCGGCCGCGTCGAAGATCGCCGTGCCGGCGTGGATCTTTCGGCCCTCGCGGCCGCGCGACCAGCCCATCACCACCAAGGGCTCCTCCACGGGCGGGCGCCGGGCCACGCGCGCGGTCATGCGGGCAAGCAAGGCGAGCTCCGCTTTGGCCAGCCCGCCGAAGTAGCCGGGACAGTCGAGGGCCGCCCACAAATAGCGCGCCTCGACCAAGCCCTCGGCGTCGCCCAAATCTGCGGCCGGGGTCCAGGGCGCGGCGACGGGCGCGTCGGGCTCGCGTCGCCCCGCAAAGATCTCCAGGCCATCATGCTCGGCGCGCTTCGTCCCGCACACGAAACAGGTCTCGAGCAGATGCGTCTCGAAGCCGATGTAGTGCTTGGACAGCGCGTGGGCTTCGTCGAGAGAAGGCGGCGTCGGCAGCTCGAGCTCGAGGGGCTCTCGACGCGCTTGGGCGATGAGTTGCTCACCGAGGCACAGGCGCGTCGCGTCGGCCTCGATCTCCAAGCGCATCGGCCGGTCGAGCGGTGGCGGCGCCCGCAGATCCACGCGTACGCCCTCGCCCTCACCGATCTCGAGAGGCCCAGCCGCACATCCGCAGGCGTAGCCGCCGTTGGCGCTGTTGGGCGGCCCACAAAAGCGTCGATCGATGACGATCTCCTCGACGTCCACGCCGCGAGTGTACCCGCGCCCAGCCGGGCCGCCGTGTGCGCGCAGCTGCGCAGCCAAGGCCCTTCGAGGGGGCCAAAAGCGCGCTCTCGTGCCGGCCGTGTGCGGGCCTTGTCTCGGTTTTGTCATCGACCCCAAATCGCCTTGAAGCGCGCGCAGCGGCCCTCTAATCAACAATTACATGCGCGAAGCCGGGATTACGCTCGACGTTCGTACGGACTTTGGCCGCGAGCTCAAACGCCGCGTCGACGCCTACTTCGAGACCACGGGCCAGCCGAAGCACGGCGGCGCCCGCATGGTCCGCAAGGCGATCGGCATCTTCGCGTGGCTCGGTGCGAGCTGGGCCGCGATGCTCGTCGCGGGCACGGTCTTCGGCACCGGCCCCCTCGTCGCCGCCTTGTTCGGCGTCTCGGCCGGCCTGGCCATGGCCGCCATCGGCATGGCCGTGCAACACGACGGAGGCCACGCCGCCTTCGCCGGCACCAAGCGCGGCAACCGACTCTCGGCCGTCGCCCTCGACTTTCTCGGCGCGAGTTCCTACGTGTGGAAGGCCAAGCACGGCCACATCCACCACACCTACCCCAACATCGTCGGGACCGACGACGACATCTCCCTCGAGCCCCTCGCGCGCATGGCCCCCGGCCAACCGCGCCGCGGCTACCACCGCTTTCAGCAGCTCTACATGTGGCCGCTCTACGGCTTCATCGGCGTCAAGTGGTGGCTCATGGACGACTTCGTGCAGGTCGCCCAAGGCAAGATCGGTGAGACCCCGCTCGCGCGCCCCAAGGGCAAGGAAGCCTGGATCTTCTGGGGCATGAAGCTCGTGCACGGCGTGTGGGCCGTGGCCATCCCCGTCCTGCTCGTCGGCTGGGGCTCGGCGCTGGCCTTCTACTTGACCGCCCAGTTCGTGATGGGCGTGACCTTGGCCGTCGTCTTCCAGCTCGCGCACTGCGTCGAGGAGGCCGACTTCATCGTGCCCGAGACGCACGAGGGCGCGATGCGCCTCGACTTCTCGGCCCATCAGCTCGCCACCACCGTCGACTTCTCGCAAGACAACCGCTTGATCAGCTGGTTCGTCGGCGGCTTGAACTTCCAAGCCGAGCACCACCTCTTCCCGCGGATCAGCCACATCCACTACCCCGCCATCGCGCCGATCGTGCGCGAGTGCTGCGAGGAGTACGACGTCCCCTACAAAGTGCACGGCAGCTTGGGCTCGGCCCTGCGCTCGCACTACCGCTGGCTGCGCTTTTTGGGCCGCAACGACGGCAACGCCTCCACACCGCACCTGGCCCAGCCCGGCGTCGCGCAAGCGGCCTAAGCGACCGGCCGACTACTTCTTCGCCGGGGCGGCGTCACCTTCGGGGGCGTCGCCCTTCGCGTCTTCGCCGTCCTTCGATGCGGGGTCGGCCCCGACGGCGAAGTTCCGCAGCACACCGTCGTCGCAGCCCACGACCAAGCTGCCGTCGGCGGCGATGGCCACCGAGCTGTCGACGTCGCCCGGAAGCTCGACCCGCCACAGCACGCGCCCCTCGGGAGAGACACCGTAAAGATGGTCGTCTTGGCTGCCGACGTAGATCCGTCCCGCCGCGTCGACCACCGGCGAGGCGTGCAAGACAGCCCCGGTCGGCAAGACCCAGCGCACTGCCCCGTCGCTCTCGAGGGCGTAGAGGTTGTGGTCGAAGCTGGTGAAGTACAAGCGGCCCTCGGGGCCCATCCCCACCGAAGAGCGGATGTCGCTTTGCGCGACGAAAGACCAGCGCAAGCTGCCGTCGCTGCGGATCCCGTAGACCCGCCCGTCGTCGGCGCCCACGTAGAAGGTGCCGTCTTCGCCCAGCGCGCCCGAGCCGTCGACGTCGGCGCCGACCTTGTAGCGCCACAGGGTCTTGGCCTTGGCGTCGACGGCGTTGATGAAGCCCTCTTGGTCGCCAAAGTAGACCCGACCGCGGGCGTCCACGACCGGCGCCGAGAACACGTGCCCCCGGCGCAGGCTCTCGTCGCCGCCGTCGTCGGGCCACTGCCACACCACCTCGCCCTTTTGCGGGTCGATCTTGTACAGGCCATCGGCGCCGACATAGAGGGCACCGTCGGGCCCCAGGGTCGGACCGCCGTCGACATCGCAGCGCGCGCCTTCGGGCCCGGGCTTCGAAGTGCCATCGCAATTGCCGAGGCGCGTCTGCCACTTGATGTCGCCACGCGCGAGGTCGATGGCGCGCAGGGTGTCGTCGTCGGCCCCCACGTAGAGGACCCCTTCGTGCACGAGGGCCTTGGCCCAGATGCGCGCGCCGAGGTCCAGGTCCAAGACGCGCTCACCGGCGCGGGGCCCATCGACCACGACGCCCACCAAGCGCCCGGCGTGCGTGCCCACGTAGGCGACTTCGGCGTCCATCTTCGCGTCGTGCACCAAGGTGGGCGTGGCGAAGACCACCGAGCCCAGGTCCACCTCCCAGCGCAAGGCGGGCTGCTCTTTGGGCCCCTCGTAGGCCGAGGCGCGGGCCGAACCCGGACCGCCACGGCTCCAACGCGGACCGGCGCTCGCCGGCCCGCGGCCCGTGCTTCCACTCGCCGCCCCACTGCCTGCCTCGCCCGGCGTCAGCTTCGCAGCCCGCACCTCCCCGGGCACGCAGCTGCCCGCCTCGCACACGCGCTCGCCTTTGCAGTCGACATCTTTGGTGCAGCCTTGCGAGGGCGTCGCGCTGGGACTGGCCGGGCACGCGAGGCCGATGGCGGACAAGCCGAAGACGAGCGCGAGGGTGCCGCCGTGTCGAAGACCCGTGGGAGGGAGCAAAGCCGAGAGCTGTCTCACGATGATTCGGGGGACTCGAGGAAAGAGGGGCCGGCTGGGGGGCCGCCGCGTTGGGTCGCCGGGGGCCGTGGTGGGGGCTCGGGGCGTTTTGACAACGCGGGGGGCCGGTGGTACGGACACGCTAGCTTTACGCGGGCCGACGGCGCAAATCCCTGGATCTGCGCCGCTTTTGCGTTTCGACCCGCCGGACGGCGCCAGCCGCGACGTCCCCCAGAGGCACCCATGAGTATTGCCATCAGCTCCGAAGCCCCCGACCTCGACCAGGAAACTGGACCCATCGAGGAGCACCAGTACCGTCGCGGTGACATCGATTTTTGTTTCATGTTGAACCGCGTTCACCACAACCTGCGCGTGTTCGACTACCGGGTCGGCAACTACCAGCAAAAGCGCGACTTTTTCGACCGCATCGCGCGCGCCGAGGGCCTGCGCAAGGTCTTTACGGTCGTAGAGAAGCAAGACTCCAAGTCCTGGCGCTCGGTGGGCTTTTCGCGCGAAGGCGCCATCCCCGGGTACTTCCGCACGGCCGACGCCTACGTCATGAGCCGCGTCTACACCGAGGACGGCGACCCCATCCAAGGCGGCGCCCCCAAGCTCAACGCCGCCCCCGTCTCCTCCTTGACGGGTGACGCGCCCGAAAAGCCGCGCTCGATGAGCGTCGAGCTGGTCAACGACCCCGAGCGACTGCAGAAGATCGCCGAGACCGCGGCCGGCCCGGCCCTCTACGCCCCCTTCCGCCGCCAGATCTACCGCCCCGACCTCGCCTTGCGCGGGAAGATCGGCAAAAAGCAGTACTGGGTCGGCGCCGAGCTCGACACCAGCTTCGGCCACGTGAAGCTCGACTTGATGACGCCGCCCCAAAAAGAGGCCGACGTCCCCGTGCTGGTCTACTGCCTCAACACCCTGCTCGAGGAGCTCAAGGCCCAAGAGATGGCCAGCGTCTTCGCTATGGTGGGCGCCGACCTGCCCTTGGTCGGCCAGGTCTACTCCACCTTGAACTTCAAGGTGACGGCCAAGCTCACGGACCACTACTGCCGCGCCAAAGACGGCTTCATCGGGGTCCAGCTGTGGCATCGGCGCATCGCCAGCTCCTCGAACCCGCGCCTGCCCTCCTTCATCTAAAGGGGCGCCCCGCGGGGCCCCACACATGATTCGAGACGGCCCCTTGACGGGGCCGTCTTGCTTTTTACAGTGGGCCCCACGCCGCGCGGGCTCGAGCCCCGGCTGCACACTCCCATGAGCGAAAAGCACGAATTCAAGGCTGAAGTCAGCGCGCTTTTGAAGCTGGTCACCAACTCGCTGTACACGAACCGCGAGATTTTCCTGCGCGAGCTGATCTCCAACGCGTCCGACGCCCTCGACAAGGCCCGCTTCGCCGCCCTGGTCGAAGACGGGCTCGAAGGCGCCGATCTCGAGCCCGAGATCCGGCTGATCGTCGACGAGGCCGCGGGCACCTTGACCCTCTGCGACAACGGCATCGGGCTCACGGCCGAAGAGGCCGCGCGCAACTTGGGCACCATCGCCCACTCGGGCACCCTCGCCTTTTTGCAAGAGCAAGCGGCCGCCGCGTCCAAAGAGGGCAAGGGCCAGCCGCTGGATCTCATCGGCCAGTTCGGCGTCGGCTTTTACTCGGCCTTCATGGTCGCCGAGCGCGTCGATGTCTACAGCCGCTCGGCCCGCCCCGGAAGCGAAGGCGTGCACTGGAGCTCCAGCGGCGAGGGCGAGTTCACTCTCGACGCGTGTGAGCGCGAGCAACGGGGCACCGAGATCGTCTTGACCCTCAACGAGGAGGGCAAGGAATTCTTGGCGCCGCACCGCCTGCGCGCCATCGTGCGTCGCTACTCGAACTACGTCATGCACCCCATCCGCTTGGTCGTGCACGGCAAGAACGAGGCGGGCGAGGCGAGCGTCAGCGAGCCCGAGCAGCTCAACGCCGCTTCGGCGATCTGGAGCCGCTCGCCCCGCGAGCTCGAGGACGCCGACTACGCGGAGTTCTACAAGCACCTGATGGGCGGCTTCACCTTGCCGGGTGACGAGGCCTTGGCGCGCCTGCACTTCTCGGCCGAGGCCCCGATTCAGTTCAGCGCCCTGCTCTTCATCCCGGGTCGCGCGCCCGCCGACTTGTTCATGGAGGACCGCAAGGACCTGCAGCTCTTCGCGCGCCGCGTGCTGGTGATGGAGAGCACCGACAAGCTGCTGCCGAGCTACCTGCGCTTTTTCAGGGGCGTGGTCGACTCCGAGGACCTGCCCTTGAACGTCTCGCGCGAGATGCTCCAAGAGCACAAGTCCCTGGCCGCCATCCGCCGCCAGCTCACCCGCAAGGCCCTCAAGCTGCTCGAAGAGCTGGCCGAAGACGGCGAGCGCTACGCCAAGTTCTGGGGCGAGTTCGGGCCCGTGCTCAAAGAGGGCCTGCACATCGACGGGGCCAACCGCGAGCAGCTCACCGCCTTGCTGCGCTACGCCAGCGTCGGCGCCGAGGGTCTGCGCAGCCTCGACGAGTACGTCGCGGCCATGCCCGAGGGCCAGGAGTTCATCTACTACATCGCCGGTCTCGACGAGGCCGCCTTGCGCAAGAGCCCCCACCTCGAGGCCGTGCGCGCCAAGGGCTACGAGGTCCTGGTGATGACCGACGCCGTCGACGAGTGGGTGCTCCAGCACCTGCAAAGCCACGGCGACAAGCCCTTCCGCTCGGTCACCCAAGGCGAGCTCGAAGGCGAGGCCCAAAGCGAAGAGGAGGCCGGCCCTTCGGCCATCGACCCCCTGCTCGAGCGCATGCGCGAGCTGCTCGGCGATCGCGTCAAGCAAGTCCGTGCCTCGAAGCGCCTGACCAAGACCGCCGCCTGCCTCGTCGACGAGGCCGGCGGTCTGAGCCGCAACATGGAGCGCATCTTGCGGGCCGCCTCGCGCAACCTCGACGCGCCGGTGCCCAGCACCCCGCGGGTCCTGGAGATCAACTCGGAGCACGCCTTCGTCAAAAAGGCCAACGAGCTGGCCATGCGCGAGGACGAGGCCAGCCGCGCCACGGTCGCCCGCTACGCCGAGCTACTGCTCGAC
>JAUIJR010000108.1 GCA_030431075.1 Polyangia bacterium
TACACGTTCCCCGCGGGCCCTCGCGTAGTTAGACTGCGCCCGTGAGCGACGCCCCTTGGCTCGAACGCTTCGGTGTCGGTTGGGTGCGTCGGCGCGAGGGTCGGCTCGGCCCGACCTCGGTCCAGGTCGATCCCCACCGACTCGACGCCAAAGAGCAAGCCGAGCTGCGCGCGATTCAACGCCGGCTCGTCGTGCGCGCGGCCATCGTCGGCGCGCTCAGCGGATTGATCGCGGCGCTGACCGAGATTCAACTCGACGCCAGCATCCCCTTGCCCGAGAGCCCCAGCACCGGTGAGCTGGCGCGCTACTGGGGCATCTTGGGCGGCGTCACCGTCGTGGCGAGCTTGGCCGAGGTCGTCTACTTGTACTTGGCCAGCTTGCACGCCGTGCACGCGATCGCTCGCACGGCCGGCATCCCTTTGACCCAAGCCGCGCTCGACCCCGATCCGGTCGAGGAACTCCCCGCCTCCCCCATGACCGAGGCCTTGGTGCGCGCCGCCCTCGAGCTCCCGAACCCGCCACCGCGCGAGCGCGACATCGACCCGATGCGCGAGGCCACCCGTTGGCGCACCGTGCTGGCCGGCCTGCTCTACAAGGCCAAGATCGGGCTGACCAGTTTTCTCATCAAGCTCATCTTGCGCCGCGCGATCGGCCGGGCCGTCTTGCGCGTTTGGCTGGTCTTCGTCGGCGTGCCGGTGACCGCCTTTTGGAATGGGCTCGTCGCCTGGCTGGTGATCCGCGAAGCACGTCTGCGTGCCATCGGGCCATCAGCTGCGCGCCGCTTTTGCGAGCTGCTCGATATCGACGAGATCGCCGATGATCCGATGGCCGTCGAGCTCGCCTGGCGCAGCGTCGCGGCCTGTGTGGTGCGCACGCACGAGCTGCACCCCAACGTGCTCGCCTTGTTCGAGGAGCTCGAGTCGCGCTTGGGTCAAGCGGCCGTCGACGAGCTCGACGACAGCGCCTTGTTCTTGCGCCGACTCGGCGAGGCCGAGACCACGCACAAGATCCTCGCGCTTCGACTCTTGGCCGTCGCCGCGATCCTGGACGGACGCATGACGCGAGACGAACGACGCTTGGTCCGCGAGGCCGGCGAGTGTGCGGGGCTGCCGATCGACGCTGGCGCACTCGCGCAATTGCGTCGTCAATTCGCGCAAGGTCGACCGCTCGGGCTCGAACTTTTCGCCGGCATCGCTCATCGCCCGCGCAGCGCGTGAACTCACGTGTCTCGCGGGCTCACCGCGCGTCAAATAGCGCTGCGTTTTCAAGGGCTTGGCCGGTCCCATCGGCGGGAATTCCGTGTCCGCTGCGGACGCTCCAAACCGCATGGTCATAGGCCGGGTCCATAGGGCATGCTCCGCGCCATGCGTGTTCGCCGCTACCTTCTTCCCCTCCTCGCTTTGCCGCTGACCCTCGCCGCCTGCAACAAGGACAAAGGCGACGGCGGCACGGGAGGCGTCAGCAATGACCCCGACAACGCCACCCCCAAAGCCAGCTGGGTCGTCCCCACGGGCGAGACCGAGCTGGCCCAAACGGTGGTCGCCACCTTGGACCCGACCACCGATCCCTGCGTCGACTTTTATCAGTACGCCTGCGGCGGTTGGATCGCCAACACCGAGCTGCCCGACGACAAGCCCCGCTACGGCCGTGGCTTCGGTGAGCTCGGCGATCGCAACGACGAAGTGCTCGTCACGATCGTCGCCGGCCTCGAAGGCCAAGAGGGCGACGCCGGCAAGGCCGGTGCCTTCTACGCCTCGTGCATGGACCTCGAAAAGCGCACCGAGCTGGGCGCCAAGCCCCTCGACCCCTGGCTGAAGAAGATCGACAAGGTCAAGTCGGCCAAGGCGGCCATGAAGCTCGCCGGTGAGATGCACGCTGCCGTCTCCGGCCCCTACTTCAGCTTTGGGCCCAGCCGCGACTTCAAGCAGCCCGACATGCAGATCGCCGATCTCGGTCAGGGCGGCACCGGCCTCCCCGACCGCAGCTTCTACCTCGACGAGGACAAAAAGCCGATCCTCGAGGCCTACAAGGGCCACGTCGCCACCATGCTGGGCTTCGTCTACGGCGGGGACATGGAGAAGGCCAAGGCCGACGCCGAGAAGGTCGTCGCCTTCGAGGTCGAGCTCGCCAAGGTGCAAAAGCCCCGCGAGGAGATGCGCGACCCCGTCGCCGTCTACAACCGCCTCGACCGCAAGGGCGTCGAGAAGCTGGCCGGCAAGCTGGCCTGGGGAGACTTCTTCAAGGCCGTGGGCTACCCCAAGGTCCAAGCCATCAACGTCTCGAACCCGACCTTCCTCGAGGCCCTGCCCGAGCTCATGTCCAAGACGGACATGGGCACCCACCGCGCCTACCTGCGCTACCACCTCATCGCCGACAACGCCTCGGAGCTGAGCCCCGAGATCGAGACGGCCGCCTTCCAGTTCACCGCGGCCATCACCGGCGCCAAGGCCCAGCCGCCGCAGCAAAAGCGCTGCATCGACGCGACCACCAGCGCCTTTGGTGACGTGATCGGCAAGGCCTTCGTCGAGAAGACCTTCGCCGGCAAGTCCAAGGACCTCGCCCTCGAGATGATCACCGACATCGAGGCGGCCATGGAGTCCGCGCTGCCCAACTTGGAGTGGATGGACGAGGGCACCCGCGAGGCCGCCGTCGGCAAGATCAAGCTGGTCAAGAACAAGGTCGGCTACCCCAACAAGTGGCGCGAGTACTCGAAGCTCGAGCTCGGCGACAACTTCTTCGCCAGCGCCGTCGCGGCCGCCCAGTGGGGCTTCAAGCGCGAGATGGACAAGGTGGGCGGCAAGGCCGATCCGGACGAGTGGTTCATGCCCGCGTCGATCGTCAACGCCTTTTACAACCCGCTGCAAAACGACATGAACTTCCCCGCGGGCATCATGCAGCCGCCCTTCTTCTCGCAGGACTTCCCCCGCGCGATGAACTACGGCGCCATGGGCATGGTGATGGGCCACGAGCTCACCCACGGCTTCGACGACCAAGGCCGCAAGTTCGACGGCAACGGCGTGATGCAAGAGTGGTGGGCCCCCGAGGTCGCCGAGCGCTTCGAGGCCCGCGCGGCCTGCATCGACGAGACCTACTCGGCCATCGAGGTGCAGCCGGGCGTGTTCTTGAACGGCAAGCTCACCATGGGTGAGAACATCGCCGACCACGGTGGCATCCGCGAGGCCTACACCGCCTACACCACCTGGAACGCCGCCAACAACGAGAACACCGGCGTCGAGGGCGTCACCAACGAGCAGCTCTTCTTCTTGGCCTACGCCCAAAGCTGGTGCTCGAAGGCCACGCCGCAGATCGAAGCCTTGCTCGCCACCGTCGACCCGCACAGCCCGCCGAAGTACCGCGTGAACGTGCCTTTGGCCCACTACCCCAAGTTCTGGGAAGTGTGGAGCTGTGGCGAAGGCACCCCGATGCACGCGGCCAACGCCTGCGAGGTCTGGTAAGACCGAGGGCGTGACTCGCCGACGAGCCGCCCGCCCCCCATCGACTCGATGGATTGAAATCACCGCGCTGAGCTTCGTGCTCGGCGCGGTTTTTTCGTGCCGAAGCGAAGCGCCGCCGCCAACCCAGACGCCGGCGCCCACCTCTTCGGCCCCCTCGGCCACCGGAGCCGCCGAGGGCGAGGCTGTGGCCGTCGAGCTGAGTCTCGAAGAGCGGGCCGACGCCCTGGCCCACCGCGTGATCCTCTTGGATGGCCACGTCGACCTACCCTGGCGCTTGCAAGAACAGCTCGAGAGCGAGGGGGCCGTCCGCGAGAACGCGGCCGAGCACACCGAGGGCAACTTCGACTTCCCGCGGGCCAAAGCCGGCGGCCTCGATGCCCCCTTCATGTCGATCTACATCCCCGCGCGCTACGAGAACAAAGGCGCCAAGAAGGTCGCCGAGGGGCTCATCGACATGGTCGACGCGCTGATCGCCGGCGCGCCCAAGAAGTTCGCGCCGGGCCGCACGGTGGCCCAAGTCCGCGCCAACTTCGACAAGGGCCTCGTCTCCTTGCCCATGGGCATGGAGAACGGCGCGCCCATCGAAGGCAAGCTCGAGAACCTCGCCTACTTTCATGGCCGGGGGATCCGCTACATCACCTTGGCCCACTCCAAGGACAACCACATCAGCGACTCGAGCTACGACGGACGTCACTCGCACAAAGGGCTGTCGAAGTTCGGCCGCCAGGTCATCGCCGAGATGAACCGCGTCGGCATCATGGTCGACGTCTCGCACATCTCCGACGACGCCTTTTGGCAGGTGATGGAGCTGTCGAAGGCCCCCGTCATCGCCTCGCACTCGAGCTGCCGCCATTTCACGCCGGGCTTCGAGCGCAACATGTCCGACGCCATGATTCAGGCCCTGGCGAAGCACGACGGCGTCATCCAGATCAACTTCGGCTCGGGCTTTTTGGACGCGGCCTACCGCGAGGCCCGCGATGCCCGTCGCGCGCACATCGACTCCGAGCTCAAAAAGCGTGGGCTGAGCGAGAAGGCCCCCGACTTCGAAGCCCAAAAGTCCGAGCTCGAGGCCAGCTACGACGCCGAGCACCCCACCCCGCCCGTCGACTTGGGCATGGTCGCCGACCACATCGACCACGTGGTGAAGCTCGTCGGCGTCGAGCACGTGGGTCTGGGCTCCGACTTCGACGGCGTGGGCGACACCCTCCCCGCCGGCCTCGAAGACGTCTCGAAGTACCCGGCCTTGTTCGCGGAGCTGCTCCGCCGCGGCTACAGCGAAGACGACATCACCAAGATCGCGGGCGAGAACGTGCTGCGCGTCTGGGCCGAGGTCGAGCGGGTCGCCGAGGCGAGTCAGTCCGCGGGCTGAGGCTGCCGTCCGGCCAGCACGCGTTCGGTCGCGGCGCGCATGGCCGGACCCGTCTGCCGGTGGAAGCGCCGCTGCAAGACCCGCGCGATCGGGCGCCCGAGGCGTACGATCCCCGCCGGCCGCGAGATGGCCTCGACGCAAAAGCACACGCGCTCGTCGGTCTGTGACCAGCGCAGCTCGAAGCGCTCGACCCCGATCTCCGCGTGCCCCTCGAGGGTGCCGAACGCGAAGCCCCAACGCTGGACCTTGGGGTCGGCCTCGTCGACGAGCTCGAGTACGCGGCCGGGCAGCAAGGAGACGAAGCCGAAGTGCCGCACTCGCGTGATGAAGTTCAGGCCCACATGGGGCGTCGGCGCCTGCGCGAAGACTCGCGTCCACGGCGGCGGGTACATCGCCCAGGCCTCGAGGGCGCGGCGCCCGGCCTCGAAAACGCGCACCCCCTGACCGAGCTCATGGCGGTGGGCATCCCGCGAAAAGCCCCTCGGCGTCCGGCCCAGCGACTCGATGCGCACCTCCGGCCCGTTGAAGGCCCGTTGTTCGCAATCGACCACCCAACGCCGGATCTGCGCCTCGTCGGGCTCTCGCAGGTAAAACACGCGCGTGGAGTGTACGCGCGTGGGCGTGCCGGGTCGCCAACGGCGCCCTTGTCCGCGCGAGGCCCCGCTCGCTACTCTCCCGGGCATGTCGCGTTGCTTGCCCCTCTCGCTTTCGGCCCTGCTCGGCGCCTCGGCCTTCGCCCTGGTCGCCGCCAGCTCCACGCCCGCCCACGCCGGCGTGCCCGATCGAGACGACGACGGACAGACGCCGCGCATCTTCGGCGGCACCCCCGTCGAAGGCTGCGCCTGGCCGACGGCGGTCGCGGTCCAAAACGGCGGCTCGTTGTGCACGGGCACCCTGGTTCACCCGCAGGTCATCATGTACGCGGCCCACTGCGGCGCCTTCAACACGAAGATCCGCTTCGGCGAGGACCTCGGCACGGCACGCACGGTCACCCCGGCCTTTTGCGAGACCAACCCCGGCTACTCTGGTGTGGCCAGCGACCAGCCCAACGACTGGGCCTTTTGCAAGCTCGACGAAGCCATCGACTTGCCGATCACCCCCATCGTCTTCGGCTGTGAGACCTCGGCCTTGTACCCGGGGGCCGAGGTGGCCATCGTCGGCTTCGGCAACAATCAAGGCACGAGCGGCGCGGGCACCAAGCGCTGGGCCCTGACCACCACCAACGGCATCAACGAGTCGATGAACATCGGCACGGTCGGCGGCAGCGGCCAACCCTCGGTGTGCAGCGGCGACTCGGGCGGCCCCTCTTTCGTGCGCTTCCCCGACGGCAGCTGGCACGCCTGGGGCATCGCCTCGACGGTGTCGGGCGCCTGCGGCGGCCTCGGCACGCACAGCTTGATGCAAGGCGCGGTGCCCTGGGTCGAGCAGCGCACCGGCTTCGACCTCACGCCCTGTCACGACGCCGACGGCACCTGGAACCCCACCGGCGCCTGCCAAGGTTTTTACGCCGCCGAGCCGGGCGTGGGTCACGGCGAGTGGGTGAGCCCCTGGTGCGACGGCACGCCCGCCAACGGCGCGAGCGCGACTTGTGGTGACGGCTTCGACGCGGTCCCCGACGAAGAGCCCCCGGTCGTCGACATCACCAACCCGAGCTACGGCGACGTGTTCACCGAGCTCCCCGCGACCTTGAACATCGAGATCAGCGCGGTCGACACGGGCTGGGGCATCAAAGAAGTCCGCCTCGAGATCAACGGCCAGGACATCGGCGTGAGCGACCAGGTCGCGCCCTACACCTTCGCGGGCGCCACCTTCCCCGACGCGGGTGTCTACGAGCTGGTCGCGGTGGCCGAGGACTACGCCGGCCTGATCGGCCGCTCGGACGTAGTCGCCGTGGGCGTGGGCGATGTCGAGGTCCCCGACCCGCCCACGGGCGAAGAAGGCGGCGAGGCCGGGACCGCGGGCGGCGAGACGGGCGAAGGCGGCGACCCCAATGCCGACGGCGAGGGCGGCTGCGCCTGCAACGCGAGCCCCAATGGCGCCCCGCTGGGCAGCCTGGCCCTCGTTGGCCTCTTGGCCCTTCGTCGCCGTCGCCGCTGAGCCCCAGCCGCATCTAGATCCGCGCGCGGGGAATCTTTTCCCCGCGCGGTGCGTCAGTGACGGACGCCCATGGAGCCGATCGTCGAGCGCATCTTGTTCGCCCTCTTTTCGGCCTTCATGGCCCCCGAGGACCCGAACGCGGGCAATCCGATGCGCCCGCCCGAGCCGATGCCGGCCTGCCACGCCCTGCTCGAAGACGCGGGCGTGAGCTACGAGGCCTCGCGGATCCCGCTGCACGACGCGCCGGGTGGCCACTTTCAATGCGGCGCCCCCGACGTGGTCCGCTACAAGCGCGGCCCCGAAAAGCTGCGCTGGAGCTCGAGCCCCAAGCTGAGCTGCCAGATGGCCCTGGGCCTGGCCCGCTTCGAAGGCATCGTCCAAGAAGAAGCGGAGCGCCACCTGGGCCGCCGCATCTACAAGATCCGCCACATCGGCACCTACAACTGCCGCGAGATGGTGGCCTACGACGGCTGGATCTCGGAGCACAGCTACGCGAACGCGATCGACATCGCGGCCTTCCAGCTGTCCAACGGCAAAGAGATCAGCGTGCTCGACGACTGGGACGACCCCGGCCCCAAAGGCGAGTTCTTGCGCGCGACGGCCCGCCGCCTCTTCGACGAGAACGTCTTTGCCGGCGTCCTGACCCCCGACTTCGACGCGCTCCACCGCAACCACTGGCACCTGGACATGGCGCACTACCGCAGCGACGGCGCCGGCCCAGGCTGAGTCAAGAGACATCCCCCGCGTGCAGCCGCGGCCCCGACGTGCGAGCCTCGTCGCATGTCCGAGTGGCCTGCCCTCCGCGCCGCCTTGGCCAAGCGTCAGCGCGCGGCCAAGATCGGCTCGGTGGTGATCGTGGTGATGGCGCTCGGCCTGACCGGTGCGCTCTACGCCATCTCCGACAACCCCCGCCAAGACCGCGCGGTGGTCAAAGCCTTCTTGCAAGGCGGCCTGCTGATCCTCGGCGGGCTCATCTACATGGTGTGGGCCTTCGCCCACAAACCCGAGAAGCACAAGCTGCTACGCGCCCTGCGAGAAGACCCCGAGCAGGTGGTGTGGATCTACGAGACCACCATCAACCACCAGCGCCACCTCGCCGTCGCCCTGCGCAACAAGAAGCGCCACCAGATCCCCGTCGAAAACGAAGCCCAGTTCGCCGCCTTGTGGGCCGAAGTCACCCAAGCCGCCCCCCACGCCAACCTCGGCTGGTCCGAGCGCAAGAACAAGGCCTTCGCCAAGGATCCGCTGAGGTTGTTGGATCCCGAGGCGGGGTACTAGCGCGACGGCTGTTCGCCCCTAGTTCGCCACGCCGAACATCCACTCGGCGCGGGCCCAGTCCACGCCGAGCTCGCCGCGCCAGCCGGCCAGGGGCAAGACGACGTCGCTGCGGTGGCTTTGGCCCAGGGCTTCGTGCGCGGCGTGGCGCTCGGAGGGGGTGAGCGCGGCGTCGTAGCTCGCAGGGACGCTGGTGTTGGGCAGGACGCCGACTTCGCCGAGCGCGATCAGGATCCCGTAGCGGCGGTACTTGTCGGCGCCGGGCAGCAGCTTGGCTTTGCCCAGCCGTTTTTCGAGGCGGCCGGGTGTCTCGTCGGGCGGCGCCTCGTCGATGGCCCGCAAGAGCGCCGCAAAGGCCTCGACGTCCGCGTCCTCGAGGGTGGGCATCTCGGCGCGCGCACGCTCGTCGAGGTCCACCCACCAAGTCGAGGGCGTCTCATTCCATGCGTAGCCCCAGTAGAGGCGAAAGGTCTCGTCGCTTTGGTCCCAGCGGCTGCGACGCGGCAAGCCGCAGCGCTCGCAGATGCGATCGGGGTCGCCGTCGTCCGGACCTTCGAAGGCGTGCTCGGTGAGCTGACGTGCCCGCGCGGCGCTGATCAAAGTCTGTCGTCCACGTGGCCAACGCCCCGAGCAGCCGAGCATGAAGCCGTCGAAGACTGCGTCCCAGCTCACCGACGCGTCGGCGGCGAGGATGTCGGCCAAGAGCTGGTCGTGGCCAACAACTCGAAAGTCGTTGGGTGGATGGTCGCCCGCACAAAGCTCCGCCCACACCGCATCGACCATGCCCTTGGGCTGGCCATAGACCAGGCGCTCGTGCTGCAGGTCGTAGTCCGAGACGCTCCCTTTGGAGTAGTAGACCTCTTTGAGCCGCTTGAATGTCTGGGCGTCCATCGACGCCACGATCATAGTCGCCGAAGCACGCGGCTGTCCCGCGGGCAATGGCGACGGGGGCCGGGCCCGAAGACCCGACCCCACAGGTCTCAGCCGCGATGACGCGAGGCCGGGCTGCGCCGGCGATCGACACGGGGTGTTCGGCTGTCTTCGCGTCGACGCTCCCGGGCTTCGGGGAGCGGCGTGACGAAGGGGCTGCGCGGTACCCGGTCCAGCGCCTCGCTGGCGCGGTTACGGGGCTTGGCTTTGCGGCCAGATTTGGGGGTGCGTTTCTTGGATTTGGGCATGCGGTCTCTCTTTCGGGGTCGATCGAGACGCACGCGCACGCCGGCCTCGCTGCCGAAGGCGGACGCACGCGCGCACTCCATCGAGGTCGGGGAACAGATCGGAATCGGCCCGCCGAGCCCCCGCGTACGCCATCCGGGCTACTCCACGAATTGGGCAGCCAAAGGGCGATCTACGGGCTACAGCAGCACTCGAAGCACGAGTCCACGACAGCTTCGATGGGGATCAGGCACGCATAATCGGCTACGGCGTCCGCAGCCGTCGACGAGCATAGGCGAGGTCTGCTCAGGGGTCAACGAGGAATGATCCCCGACTGCGCCCCCCTCGTATACTCGCGCCAAGGTGTTCTACCTCCCCGAGTTCAACGGCAGCGTGGCCCATTGGATACTGGCGGTCTACTTGGTCTCGTCGCCGATGTTCTTCGTGTCCGAGGCGACGGGGAGCATGAGCTTCGGCTACTCGAAGTTCGCAGATCGAAAAAAAGCGCGCGCCCTGCCCTCGCGCTTGGGGATGTTCATCATCTACTTCCCGGCGGTGTTCGCATTTTGGCTCCCGGCGATCGGGCGTGATGCCCCCATCCCCGGTTGGCACGCGCTGGCCGGCGCCCTGATGAGCGCCCACTTCGCCAAGCGTTGCTTGGAGGTGCTCTTTGTCCACCGCTACTCCGGGGTGATGAACCTCGGGAGCGTGGCCATGATCTGCACGCTGTATACGACGGTCTCCGGCTTGATGGGCTGGATCGCCTTTCACGAGATCGACGCGACGGTCCTCAGCTCCGGGGACTTCACGCCCAAGCTGCGGCTCGGCCTGGTCGTGTGGGGCTTGGGCACGGCCATCAACTTTTGGCACCACCGCATCTTGGCCAATCTGCGAAAGCCCGGCGAGACCGGCTACGTGCTGCCCAAGCGCGGGCTCTTTCGCTTCGTCGCCTGCCCGCACTACCTCGGCGAGATCATCGCCTGGTGGGGCTACAGCATCGTCTTTTGTCACGTGGGAGCGGCCATCGCCAGCTTGGCCATGACCTTCTACCTCGCCGGCCGCGCCCACAACACGGTGAAGTGGTACCGCGAACGGCTGGGCGACCAGGTGCCCAAGGGTTGGCGGCGGCTGGTGCCCTTCGTGTACTGAGGGCGCACTTACAGACCGGACCGCTCGTCCCCTCGGCTATCCACGCAGCGGACCGGCGCTCGCACTCGAGGTCCACGCGGCAGCGGGGCGCGGACGCGAAGCTCTCCGTCCACCCGGCGCTGCGCAGGCTCCGGCGCGCCGAGTCGAGCGAGGGCGGCCTGCACCCGACGCGGGATCCATGTCGGGCCGAAGCAGAGCTCCCCTTGCAAGGGCTTCGTCGCCGCGGACGAGCGCAACTCACAACAGGCCAGATTGGACGCAACGCGCAAGGCCCCGTCGTCGGGGCCCGTCGGGGTGCAGGCGAGGGCGAACAGCAGCGCGGCGCACAGGCCTTGGATGCGCGGGCCCGACATGCCGACCCAACGCGCGCGCCTGGCTGGGCTTACGTCCGCTCAGTCGCAGGGCGTCGTCGCGTGCTGTAGGTCCGTCGCAAGGCTGTCTTCGACATCTTCGCGGTGGACGACGACGCGGTCGAGCAACAAGAAGTCCGCGCGAGCCGAGAGCTGCATCGTATAGGCGCCGGGCGTGTCGAACTCCACGTAGATGTCGTGGGCGTCGTTGTCGCTGGTGCGCGTCGACCAACGCCAGCTCGTCGCCCCCGAGGAGTAGACCTTCATCCAGCCCTCGGAGCTCGAGCCCATCACGCAGCTCGCTTGTGAGACCTCGGGCAGGGCTTCGACGCCCGCGATGAAGCTCGCGTCTTCGCAGATCGGGCGCGGGTAGCGACGCGTCTCCGGGTCGTTGCCCGCCTTGCCGTAGGCGTCGGCCGCGTCCGGGAAGCGCAGCCACACGTCGTTGTGCTCGGTGGGGTCCGTGCCCATCCCGATCTGGTTGCGCCACTGCACACGGTAGCGGCCCGGCGCGTCGACCCCGAGCATGACCTCGATCAGCCCGTTGCCCGGTTGGTTGTTGAAACTCGAGCCCGCCCAGTAGATGTAGGCACCCGCGCTCGCGTCGGCCACCGTGCTGGCCTCGGTCCAGTCGTCGACCAAGGGGAGCTCTTCGGCCTCGAAGGCCAAGATGCCGTCAGGGCCGACTTCGTAGTCGCAGGCGAAGCCGTCCCCGTCCCCGTCACCATCTCCGTCGCCATCCCCATCGCCGTCTCCGTCTCCGTCGCCGTCGCCGTCGCCGTCGCCGGTCGAGGACTCGCTCTCGCCCGAGGCCTCAGACTCGCTGGCCTCGCCCGCTTCGCTCTCGCTCTCGGCCGAAGACTCGCTGCTCGTCTCCTCGTCGCCCGCGGCGTCGTCGCTGCAGGCGGCCGAAGACGAGACGAGGGCCAAGCTGGCCAGGACGAAGCAAAGTGAAGGAGGTCGACGCACGCCTCAGGCTAGCGCGGACGCGATGGGAGACGCCACCGCGGCCTTTAGCGAGGCCGGTGGTCCGTGCCCTCGCCCGCCGTGATGAACAAGGCGGTGGCCTCGGACTCGACATCGGCGGTGTGCCAGACGCCGGGCGCGTTGATGACGTACTGGCCGGGCTCGAGGGTGACGGGGCGCGCTTCCCCGTCGATCTCTTGGATGAGGGTGATACGGCCCGAAATGCACACGACCACCTCGCTGCCTTTGGGGTGGACTTCCCAGCTGTCCCAGCTCTCAGAGAAGGTGTGCAGGGCCACCAGGCGCCCCTCGACGCCCTCGGCCCCGTGGCGCTCGCCGTAGCCCATGTACCAGCTCATCTCACCGGTGAACTCGGGCTGCACGACCGCGCTCGCGCCGAGGCCGAGGTGAATGGGGTGTTTCTCGAGATCGTGGGGCATGCCCCACGCTATCAATTCGCCTGGATGTGCGCCGCGAAGGCTTCGAGCGAGGGCGCGAGGGCGCTGCCGTGGTCGCCGGGGACGAAGTGATGGGTGAAGGGGGCGGCCAGCCGGTCGGCTTCGCTTTGCAGTTCGCGCACGTTCGCGTGAAACCAGCGGTCCTCGTCGCCCACGTAGGCGATGTGGGGACGCAGCATCGAGGCGAGGTTGGGCCCGAGACAGCGCAGCTCGAGCTCTTCGCGCTGCGTGGGGTCGAAGCGGATCAGGGCGCGCTGCGACTCCAGCTTCGACCAGCGCACGAAGGTCTCCGGGACGTAGATGCCGCCGGAGCTGCCGGTCACCCTCAGCGGGAGCTCGGGCACCAAGCTGGTCAGGGCCGCCAGCCCTCCACCGACGCTATGGCCAAAGGTGTAGATGCGTTGGGGGTCGACCTCGGGACGGGCCGCCACCCAGCGCACGGCCGCGACGGCATCGTCGAGCTCGTCGTGCAACAAGGTGAACTCGCCTTCGCTGCCGTTTTCGCCCCGCAAGATCGGAGAGAAGGTCACGAAGCCGGCCTCACGAAAGGAGGCGAGGACTTCGTAGTCGTAGGCGTCGATCGAGAAGTCGCCGTGAAAGTAGACGAGGGCCGGCGCCGGCGCGCTCGAGCTCGCTTGGGGCCGGCCCAGCCAGCCCCACAAGTCGGGGTCCTCGCGGTAGGTGTGACGCTCGGCCCCCACCGGGTCCTCGACGGGGTCGCCCGCGCGCGTCGATGGCCCTTTGGGATCGACCTCGGTGAGGTGGGCTTCGCGGCGCGTCCAAAAGTCGCGCTCGCCGGCGGGCGGGGCCTCGCCTCGACTCGTGGGTCGACACGCGAGCAGCGCGAGCAAGGCGAGCGCGAGCCGGGTGGCCATCGTCACGCCGCGGCTTCGACTTCGACGAGGCGGTAGCTGGCCGTCGCGTTGACGCGCTCGAAGTCGATGCCCATCGACTGCACCAAGGACATCAAGTCCTCGACCGTGGCCTTGCCCGAAAAGAGCGACTCGATCGGCAGTGGGGCGCCGCGCTCGAGCACCTCGTCGTCCACCACCACCATGCGGCGCAGGCCCTCGGGCCCATGGACCGAGAAGGCCCACAGCTCGTCGTCGGCGCAAAAGCTCAGCACCTGCTTGCCGGTCTCGCGGGCGATGGCCGACCACAAGTCGGGCGCGCAACTCAGTCGACCAGACTCGTCGGACAAGATGGTCCACCCCTGGTCTCGCGTCACGCGGACGACCTCGCGCGGCCCCGGTGCGCTTCGCACCAGCTCGGCCGCTTGATGCCAGGTCAAGCATCCGGGTACGTCACAACGCTCTCGACCGGTAGTGGCATGTCCAGCGCGGCGCAAGACTTCGTCGATGCGCGCGCCGTGGTCCCCTTGGATCATCACGAAGCTCAGCTGCATGCGTCGGGTTAAGCAGACCATGTGGCGCCGGATCGATCCAAGATCCGGCCAAGATCCGCGAGCACTTCGCCTTGTTCAGGGTCGATCGTCGAACGCAGATCCGACGAGCTCGGTCAAGAGATC
>JAUIJR010000109.1 GCA_030431075.1 Polyangia bacterium
CGGGGCGGGCTTCGTGGTCGTCATGACCGGCAAGGTGCTGTTGATGCCGGGCATGCCCCGGCAAAACGCAGCCGCGAAGATCGGCATGGACGCGAGCGGCCGCATCTACGGGTTGAGCTGACGCGGATTTCACCTTTCGTCACCGGCGAAGCCCCCGCACGTGAGCCCGCGCGCATGGGCGAGCTGAGGCGTGGGCGATCGGTCACGGATCCGACACCGCAGCTCGTGCACAATCGGGGCGTGCGTCGTTCTGGAACTTCCTTCGTGGGCTGGCTGTCGGGCTGCGCCCTGATCGCGGCGGCCTGTGCCGATCCCGGGGCTGACTGCAGCGAGTCCGCGTGCAGCGAGGCCGAGGGGCGTCCCAATGAGGGCTCGGAGACCTCGGCCGAGGCGGGCGAGAGCGTCGAAGCCGGCGAGGCCGGGGACGGCGACGGCGATGGGGACGGGGATGGCGACGGCGTGCCCGGCGAGTGGCCCGACGCCGACGCGTGGGGCCCACCGACGGGACCCGGCGGTCCGGCCGTGGCCTTTGATGAGGCCGAGCTGTACCAAAACTGTGCCTACCTCGATGGCGGGGCGGCCGACGTCTCGGACCATCACAACTTGGTGGCGATCTTCGACGGCTACATGGTCATGCCCTTTGCGCCGGAGTGGGGGCGCGGTGGCATCACGATGTTCGATGTCTCCGACCCTTGCGATCCGACGCCGGCGGGCACCGGGAGCTCGGACGACATGAGAGAGTCGCACGCGATCGGCTTCGCCGAAGTCGATGGCCGTTGGTACGCGGTCGTCGACTCGATGCAAGGCAGCATCATCGACAACGAGACCGGTGTGCAGATCTGGGACGTCACCGAGCCCTGGAACCCGACGGCCATCTCGGCCGTCGGGATGCCGGGCAGCCGCTACCCCGACGCCTACGCGCGCGTGACCCTCAGCGTCTTTTGGCAGTACCCCTACATTTACCTGGGCGGGGCCGACAATGGTGTCTACGTGGTCGACGCGCGCGACCCCATGAACCCGCAGCACGTGGCGACCTACCCCTTCACGCCGACGATCCGCGTGGGCCAAGTGCAGGTGGTCGGCGACTTGCTCATCGCCACCGCGGCCGAGGGGCCCCAAACGGCGCTGGTCGATGTGAGCGTGCCGCAGTCTCCCCAGCCCCGAGCCGGGGGCCGCTGGGATGCCGTCGACGACATGGGCACCCCCCGCGAGGGCTATTTCTCGAACTTCACGGGCGGCTACATCTACTACGCCCTCAAGGACGCCGAGGGCGGCGTGATGGCCGTGGACATCCGCGATCCGAGCACGCACAGCTTCGCCGGCATCAACCGCTCGGGCGGCAACGGCGGCTACGTCTTCGTGCACGAGGGCTACGCCTTCGTCGGCGAGTCGAACTTCGCCGGCATCTACGACGTCCGCGATCCGACGGACATCACGCAGGTCACGACCTTGGACCTCGAAGGCGACCTCGACACGGTCACGCCGATCGGCAACGTCGCGGTGCTCTCGGTCGACGACGACGCCAACGCGAACCAAGGCTCAGCCATCGCCCCGTGGCAAAGCGAGCCCGACGCGAACCCGCCCGAGGTGACCTGGAGCTACCCGCTCGCCGGGGCCGACAGCCTGCGCCCCACCTCGCGCGTGGGTCTGACCTTCTCGGAGTTCATCGAGCCCAAGTCCGTCTTCGAAGGTTCGGTTCGCCTCTACGAGACGAACTCCAAGGTCCGCGTCGACGGCTGGTTCAGCGTGCAAGAGACGATCGTGAACTTCACGCCCAAGACCGCCCTGAAGCGCGACCGCAGCTACACCCTCGAGCTCCCGGCGGGGGGCGTCAGCGACTTCAACGGCAACGCGATCGCCGAGACCTTCACCCTCGAGTTCAGGACGGCGCCCTAGGCCCCGAGCTCGCGCTCACTTCGCATGCGTCACCTCGGGATCGGCTTTGCAGTCACCCTCGCGTCGGCCACCGCCAGCGGGGGCTGTGGCGGAGCGTCGGCCGACGAAGGGGAGGGCGGCGAGAGCAGCGTCTCGAGCGAGGCCGAAAGCGAGTCGAGCGGCGAGGCCGAGTCGGGCGAGAGCGCGTCGACACAAAGCGAGAGCGAAAGCGAAAGCGAGAGCACCGGTCCCGTCGGTCCGGCCGTCCCCGAACCGGGCCCCGACCGCTACGCCTTCGTCGACGAGACGGTGGCCTTCGACGCATCGATGTCCGAAGCCGCCGTCGAGTACAGCTGGGACTTTGGCGATGGCAGCGCGCCCACGCCCCGCAGCGGCGACCCCACGGCCAGCCACAGCTACGCGCAAGAGGGGCGCTACGCCGCCTTGTTGACCGCCTGGGATGCCGCCGGCGACCCCCGCAGCGCGAGCGCCCTGATCACGGTGACCCGCGTGCCGACACACAGCCCGCAGGTGACGAGCACCGTGCTCGCGCTCGCCGACGGGGGCGCCGCCGTGCTCAGCCCCGACAGCGACGAACTCACCGTGGTCGCCTACGAGGGCGGTGAGTTCAGCTTCGGCGCTCGCTTCGCCACCTGTGACGAGCCGCGCTCGGTCTCCCTCGACGGCGCCCATGTCCTCGTGGCCTGCCCCAAGGTCGGACGGGTGGAGCGCATCTCCCTCGCCGACGGTAGCCGCCAAGGCGTCGACCTCCCGCACGGCACGAGGCCCTTCGCCGCCTTGCGACTCGAAGACGCGGTGTACCTCAGCTTGGAGGCGACGGGCAGCGTGGGCCGCATCTCCATCGATCCTGACGGCGCTTTGCTCGCCTACGACGGCAGCTGGCCGGTCATCGCCGACGCCCGCGGCCTGGCCCGCCTCCCCGACGATCGCCTCGCCGTGACCCGTTGGCGCTCGGCCGACGCCGAGGCGAGCTGGGCGGCCTTCGACCCCGACACGTCCCAAGTCGAAGTCTTCACCTTGGCCTACGATCCCAGCCCGGCCTCGGACACCCTCAGCGGCGGCGTCCCCAGCTACCTGGACCAAGTCCTCGTCTCGCCCCAGGGCGACCGGATCTCGATTCCCTCCCTACAGGCGAACTTCGACCAAGGTCTGCAACGCAACGGCGAAGTGCTCGACTTTCAAAGCACGGTGCGCGCGGTGGTCTCCTTCGTCGACTGGCCCGGCGGGGTCGAAGACTTCGGCGCGCGCAAGCAGTTCGACGACCGTGGCCTGGCTAGCGCGGGCGTCTACAGCTCGCGCGGGGACTTCCTCTTTTTAGCGATGCGCGGCGCCCAGGCGATCGAGCGCATCGACACCTTCAACGAGGCCCAGGCGGGCTCGATCCTCGAGGTCGGCTACGCGCCGGCGGGCTTGGCCCTCTCGCCCGACGATCGATTCTTGTTCGTCGACGCCTACCTCTCGCGCGAGCTGGTGGTCTATGCGGTCGAGGACTTCGACACCCTACCCGAGCCCCTCGCGCGCATCCCGACGGTGAGCGCCGAGCCCCTGGAGCCCGAAGTCCTGCGCGGCAAACAGCTGTTCAACGACGCTTTGGACCCGCGCCTCGACAAAGACAGCTATATCGCTTGTGCCCACTGCCACCTCGACGGCGAGGCGGATCACCGGACCTGGGACTTCACGGATCGAGGGGAGGGCATTCGCAACACGGCCTCGTTGCTGGGGCACGGGGGGCCGAACCCGGGACCGCTGCACTGGTCGGCGAACTTCGACGAGGTCCAAGATTTCGAGCACGATATCCGCGGACCCTTCTCGGGCGCGGGGCTGATGACGGACGCCGAGTTCAACAGCGGGACGCGCAACACGACCCTCGGAGATCCCAAAGCCGGCGTGTCCGCCGAGCTCGACGCGCTGGCGGCCTACGTCGAGAGCCTCGACGAGTTTTTACCGAGCCCCTGGCGCACGCCGACCGGCGAACTGACGGCAGGCGCCGAGGCGGGCAAGCTGCTCTTCGAGTCACCGGCGCTGGGCTGCACGAGCTGCCACACGGGGCCCCGCCTCAGCGACTCGGGCTGGCTCAGCCCCGGTATCCCCCGGCTCCACGAGGTCGGCACCATCACCCCCGCCAGCGGCCAACGCCTCGGCGCGACCCTCGAAGGCATCGACACGCCGACCCTCCACGGCCTGTGGAACGGCGCCCCCTACCTGCACGACGGCTCCGCCCCAGACTTGGAGAGCGTGCTCACCAGCAAGAATCCCAGCGACGCGCACGGCGTGACCAGCCAGCTGAGCGCGGGGGAGCTGGCGCAGCTGGTGGAGTATTTGTTGAGTCTCGAGGGCTAGAGGGCTGGACCGGGGAGCACCGTCCGTCGTGCCCCCCGGCCGCGGCTACGCTCGGCGAGGTACCTCGAAGCTGCGCACCCCCTGGGCGTGCGCGGCCTCGAGGGCATCGGCTGGAAGCGGGCCGGCGTAGACCATCCAGGCTTCGGCGCCCCGGGATTCCGCCGCCAGGGTGGCCATCGCCGCGGGATCGGGTGGGTGCTCGGGGGTTCGAAGCTCGGCCACGACCTGGACGCGCTGCCGTCGCCGCCGCTGTTCGGCGTAGGCCATCCCGGCGAGACCGGTCGCTCCCATGACGGCGCCGATGCGGTTCAGGGACTCCGAGGCTCGTTGGTGCTCGCTGGGGAGGTTGAGCAGCCCCAAGACCGTTCCGACCAGGAGCAAGATCAGGCCCGGGAAACCGAGCCGCGACGGACGCGCGTTCCCGGCCCGATGGCCCCGTATCCGAACGACCCCGGGCGCGGTCTCGGGGACCTGATCTTCGGGCAGCGTTCGGGTGCGAAGGCCTTGGGCGTCACGGAGCCACTCGATGCTGTGGCGGTGTGGTTTTGTGGAGCTCATCGCGTCTCCTTTGCGCTGGGGTCGAGGATCGCGCGCAACGCTGCAAGACCAGCTCGTGCTTCGGGTCCTTCGGCGCCGATGCGTATGCAGGACCCGGCGTGTGCGCCCAGCATCAAGAGCGCGTAGACGTCCGTCGCGTACGCGCGCTCGTTGGTCTCGTTCTCGATCCAGCAGTGGGCCTCGAGTTTCCGGGCTTGGTCGGCAATGCGGCTGGCGAGTCGCGTGCCGAGGGCCTCGGGTAGTCGGACTTCTTCGACGAGGGGGCGAATGGAGCCCCCAGATTGTGTGGACATGAATGGGTACCTCGTGAGTGCAGCCCGAGGGGCGCACGACTACGGACGGTGGGGAGCACGAACATCCGTGCCGGCCGTCCAGTTGGGCACGAATGCGCTCGTTGCACGAGCGAGACGGGGAAGCGAAGCCGGATCCCGATCACGCGGGGGCGGCGTCGCGGTTCAGACCTTCGTCTCGCTCGGCGGCCCGCGGGCAAGGCCGCTGAGTCCGGATGCACTCGCTAGGCGCTCGGGCGTCGCAGGGGCCAAGGATGGTCCGTGCGCGAGGGCAGCGGTGAGTCCGAGGTGTGGGGGGCCGTCACCGTCTTGCTCTTCGACACGCGCGTCGGTCTCGCTCGCCGCGGCCGACTCGAGGGTCGACTCGTGACCGGGCGCGAGCCCCTCGACGGTGGGTCCGCGCGCGCTGGACGCCTGGGGTGTGTGGGCCAGGGTCCGCGGACCCGGTCCGAGCGCGAAGGCCAGCACCCAAATCGCCATGCCGAGGCAGGCGAGGTGGCGACGAATCGCGCTCATGGGGAGCTTTTAGCACGGGCGCGGCCTGACCTGCCGCTCCCACTTCACAACTCGTACAGCGCCCGCCGCCTTGCGAAGCCTCGCTTGCCGCCTTCGAAGTGGTTGAGCAAGGCGGTGCGGATTTCGTCTTCGTGGAGGTCGCCGGCGACGTCGACTTTGACGTGGGCGCCTTTTTTCTCCTCGCGCAAGACGATGATCTTCTCCGCGTCGAGGGCGACCGGGACCGTCGGACTGCCCGTGCCCCAGATGACCTGGCGGCAGCGTGTGGCGGGGCTGGCGAGGACTTGGGTGTAAAGGCGCTCGCCGTCGAAGATGTCGCGGGGCTGGTTCACGAGCAGGGGCCCCGTGCCCGTCGCCAGTTGGTGGGCGAGTTGGTCGATGACCTGGGGTTCGTAGTCGCTCGACTTTTCTTGGAGGGCCAAGTGCGGCGGCCACACGGAGATCAGCGCTGCGATCTCGGCGCGCTGATCTTGGCTCGCCTCCCACTCTTGCCACTTGCCCTTGGCGTCGAGGCTCCACCAACGTGTCTGCACCGTCGGGTCGTTGGGGTCGGGGTGTCGGCCTGCGCGCTCCACCACGTTCACCGTGCCCTCGGCGTCGTACCAGTAGGCGCGGACTTTCTCGGGAAGCCAGCGCTTGGGCGAGGAGGGGAGGAACTCGGCGCAGCCGAAGGCGTAGGCCAAGGTCGTCACGATCGTGGCCACGCCCCCGCTGCCCACCACGCAGTTGAGGTAGGGGCCGAAGCGGATCCGCAGCTGGTCGCCGTAGCTTCCCTTGCCGTCGACACAAAGGCCGAGCAGGGTGGGGCGCTGGCCTCGCCAAGCCAGCATCTCGCGGCGCGCGTCTTTTTTGATGCGTTGGCTCTTGCCGCCTGCGTAGTAGTTGTAGGTGTCCTCGGTCGGGTCCTCGATGACCCGGTTCCAGCCCGTCGACAACACCAGACGCAGGGCCTTGAAGACCTCTTGGTGGGTGTCGTTGTGGCGCAGGTCGACCTTGACGTGCGTGAAGCGGGCGCCGATGTCTTCGCCAGTGCCGTCGCACTCGATGCGGCACTCGTGCGCGTCCGAGCCTTTGAGGAAGGCCAGGGGTTTGATGCCCTGCTTTTCGAGGCGGGCGAGGGTGTCGCAGGCATCTTTGCCGCGTTTTTTGCCTGCGCCGGCCAGAACACTGCCGCCGATCGTCTCCAGCGCCACCGTGTTCGGGTGCTCGAGGACCTTGGTCAAGGCGAGGCCGCTCTCGAAGAGGCGAAGCAGGCCTTTGAAGTCGCTGTTGGCGTGGGCGGGGATGGCCACACCGCCTTGCTCCGCCACGTAGTCGATGAGGTCTTGGACCGAGGCCGAAGCGGCGGCCGAAAAGCCACGTCCCCAGTGCGATTCGCTGATGCCGACGCGGCGCAAAATGGCGCCGATCCGGCCGGGCACGTACCACTCGGGCGGGTAGAGGGTGAGCACGTGGACATTGGAGATCGTGACCTCCGTGCCCGGCAGCAAGAAGAGGGGCTCGAGCAGGTTGCTCTCGTCTTTCCAATGACGCTGGCGGGCCTGGACGTGCTCGAGACGCTTGGCGAGCTTGTCGAGGGCCTTCTTACTCGGCTCTTTGTGTTGGCGGCGCGTGGTGGCGTCGCCCTTGGTCTCGCGCTCACCGCCTTGGCCCAGGCGAGAGGCACCGAGGCTCAGGCGCGAGAGCATGGCCTTGCGAACCTTCTGCCCGCCGTTGAACCGAATGTCGTGGGTCCAGACTTCGTTCACTTGGGCGAGCTTTCCGTACCAAGTGCCGAGTTCCGGCAGGCGGGGCACGACGTAGCCGGGATGGTTGTGGTCCGTCAGCGCCATGAGCTGCATGCCCTCGATGTGGGCGCGCATGATGTACTCCTCGGGGAAGTAGCTGGCCTTGACCAAGTTGCGAAGGTCGCGGACCGCGAAGCTCAGGTAGTCGCTGATCTTCCAGTCGTCCTCGGGTCCGCAGTCGATCTCGTGCAGCCAGTCGCGGGCGACCCGGCGCAGGTGTCCATCGTCGGGCGGCATGAAACCCGCGACAAACCAGCTCGTGGAGCCGGCGGCCTTGGCCAACTGGGCCGGCCGTTGTTCGACGAACTTCCGCAGTCGCTCGACTCGAGCTTTCTCGCTTCCCTTGGCGAGACCGGCGAAGTAGGCCTCGAGCGAGTCGGGGAGCCGAAAGCTCGAACACTCGGAGGCGGGCGAGTGCGTGTGCAAGTCCATCTTGCAAAAGTGCGCGCCCTCGCGCAGCCCCATCAGGTGTTGATAGTCGGTGTCGGGATTCGTCGTGCTCGCCATTGCCGTGCCGCCCCTGGATCGAGAAAAGGGTGCGTTTGCCGCACCTCATCCTCCGCCATCGGAGGGGGGGTTCGCAAATGGGGCCGCCCGGCGCCGCTAGAGCGTCGTGGTCACGCTCAGCTCGAGCGGCACGAATCCGGGAGTGATGTTGGTTCCGACGACCACGAGCGTGATCTCTTGGTCGGCCGACAGCGCGATGGGGCCGAGGACCGCGGGGGAGGTGCCGGGGTCATTGACGGCGCAGCTGATCTCGCTGCCGCCGCAGCTGCCTTCATCGTAGATGGCCAGCGCCGCTTCGACCGTGTGCTCGAGGCTGAAGGTGTAGTTGCCGGAGCTGATCGCCGTGTAGGTGAAGACTCGGCCGGCGTTGTACTCGAAGTTTACGCAGCTCGCGCCCATCGTGGATGCGCCCCACGTACCTTGCGAACCAGAGACCAGCGGCGCCCCCAATCCGGTGATGTCCGCATCCAAGCAGGTCGTCGTCGCAACCCCGAGATCGGCCGCAAAGCCCGAGGGTCCTTCGAGGATCAGCGTCACGCTCTCGCCGGCCATCATGGGACGGGCCATCGAGGTGCCCAAGGTGCTGCTCGAGGGGATGCAGCTGATCTCTTCGTCCGCGCAAGTCGACCCATCGCGCAAGCTCATGGCGTGGGCGACGTCGCCGACGGCGAAGAAATCGTAGACGCCGGCGCTTTGGGCCGTGAACTCGTAGCTGCGCTCGACCCATCCGGACTGCCCACACTGCGTCTCGACCCGGTCGTAGGCGTCGCTGCTGGTGTCGACGTCGAGCGCGGCGGGCAAGGTATTGCCGACCTTCTGCTCGGGGCAGCCGAGGCGGTCGACGTCCAGGGTGTAGCCTCCGCCCGCGCCGTCCCCATCGACGACCACCGTGTAGCTCGTACCCGAGGAGATGAAGCCGGTGTAGCGCCCGTCGGCCTCGCACTCGACCTCGGCGCCGCAGTCCTCGCCGTAGAGGGTGAGCACCGGGTTGAAGCTCCCCGACTTGACCGTGAAGTCGTAGTAGTCGGAGCTGGGGGCCGTCCAGGTGTACACGTGATCGTTGGCCGCTTGGCCGACGCAGGTGGGGGTGAAGTCGTCGCTGCCCGTCGCCGTGCTGGCCGCGACCGAGTCGGGAGTCGTGAGGAGTTGCGGCATCACGGAACAGCCATCGCCATCGCCATCACCATCACCATCACCATCACCATCACCATCACCATCACCATCGCCATCGCCATCACCATCACCATCACCATCACCATCACCATCACCGTCGCCATCGCCGTCGCCATCGCCGTCGCCGTCGCCGTCGCCATCGCCATCGCCATCTCCGTCGCCGTCCCCATCGCCATCTCCGTCCCCATCGCCGTCTCCGTCCCCATCGCCGTCTCCGTCACCATCGCCGGTCGTGCTCGAGCTCTCCGACTCGCTGCTGGCCTCGGACTCACCGAGGCTCTCGTCGCCGGTCTCGTCCGACTCCATGACGCAGGTCGAGTCGATGCAGCTCAGACCTTCGCCGCAGACTTCACCGCTGAGGCACTCGCAGCCCCGCTCGCCACGCGTGCAGCTGTCGAGGCGCTCGCGGCAGCCACCGACGAGGCCGAGGGCGAAAGACAAGGTCGTGAGGGCCAGGCCAAGGGCACGCCGGTCGCGTGACTGCATGCTCCGACTTTCGCACAACTGGTCGGCCGCAGTAGAGGCTGGGGGGCCGGCCGCAGGCCCACTGGCCGATCTGGGGTGAGGGGCGCTACAGTTTCACGTGTGGCGTCCTGTTCAGGCCTGGCTCTCCGCGGCTGCCCTCAGCTCTTTGCTCGCTTGCGCGGGGGCGTCTGAGGTGCGCGCCGTCCCGCCGCAGGGGGACGCGGCCGTGGCCGCCGTCGACGCGCTCTTCGCCGCGATGAAGGCGCGCGACTGCGAGGCGATGCGGGCCTTGGTGGTGCCCGGGGCGCGCATCTACCGGCTGGGGGAGGGGGGCGAGCTCGCCATCGTCACCGACGAAGAGTTCGTCGAGGGTGTGTGCAAGGGCGAGCGGGTCATCGACGAGCTGCGCACCGAGGCCGCGCGGGTGGAGATTCGCGGCGACCTGGCGTCCGTCTGGGCTCCCTACGATGTGCGCGTCGACGGCGAGTACCACCACGCCGGGGTCGACGCCGTGCACCTGCAACGCGGCCCCGACCGCTGGCGGGTGCTGGCGATCAGCTACACCACCGAGTTGCCTGCGCCTTGACCGAGGCGGCCGGCGCGTCGGCCTTCGCGAGGTCGGCGCAGCTCGTCCAGCGGCAGCCGCCAGACCCACAACAAGTTCAGCGTCAGCACGAGGTTGCCCGCGGCCAGAAAAAACAGACGCACCCCTGGCCAGATCGAGGCGCCCACGAGGGCCAGTGCGTAGGCGATGGCCGTGACCAGCAAGCGGCGGTCGAGGTAGAGGGCGGTGAGTAGCGCGGTGAAGGCGTACAAAAAGAGGTTCAGCGAGAGGGTCTGCGCGACCGACAGCGCCATGAAGTCGGCCAGCTGGATCATCCCGATCTGGGCCACGAACAAGAGGGCCAAGGTCAGCCCCAAGCGTCGGTTGAAGGCCGTCTTGGTCAATGACTCGCGCGCCCACACGCCAAAGCCCAAAAGCGCGAGCAAGAAGGCGACCGACATCATCGTGTAGTCGGATTGCGACTCCATGATGTCCGGCCCCAGGTGCAGGTGGGCCAGGATCGGGGTGGTGGTCCAGACCGTCCCCATGATCGAGATGATGAACAAGCGCGTGCGTTGACCGATCCGCGGGTCTTGGTCGAGCTCGAGCTGGGCCAAGCGCTCGGCCTTGGCTTTGGCCTCGCGCTGCGCCGATTCGACGCGGGCGACGAGCGCGGGGTCCAGACCATCGACACCTGCGAGCAGCGCGGCCGCGGCGGCGGGCTGTTCGCGCCCGAGCTCCCACTCGATCACGCGGGCCACCG
Organism: Polyangia bacterium; assembly: GCA_030431075.1. Taxonomy (GTDB): domain Bacteria; phylum Myxococcota_A; class Polyangia; order Nannocystales; family Nannocystaceae; genus JAUIJR01. The sequence goes on from JAUIJR010000109.1 coordinate 10,840, forward strand.
CGTCTCGTCGCCCCGCCCGGGCGCGCGCGTCGTCGGCTTGACGCTCCAGGGCGGCCTCGAAGGCGAAGCGGGCCGCGGCCAGGTGGTCGTAGACCTCGCGGGCCTCGGCCCCGGCCGCGATGGCTTCCTCCATGGATCGGATCCGTCCGACCGCCTCGTCGCACAGGCGCTGCGCGTCCCGGTGCGCGAGGACTTCAAAGAGGCCATCGCGCAAGCTCTTGGCCGAATCGGGACGTGCGGCCGGGTCCAAGGCGAGGCAGCGCTCGACGAGCTGAACCAAGCTGGGCGGCGCGTCGACGCCTTCGGGCACCCGCGGCGCACGGCTCAGCGCGTCGTGCATGATGTTCATGATCGACGCGCCCCGGTGCGGGGTCTCGCCGACCAAGAACTCGTACAAGGTGGCGCCGAGCAGGTAGACGTCGGTGGCGGGGCCGAGCTTGGAGCCGTCGGCCTCGAGCATCTCCGGGGCGATGTAGTTCGGCGTCCCGAGGATCTCGCGGCAGTCGCTCGCGGCCGGGATGCGCTCGTCCTGCTCGCCCTCGCCGAAGCTCATGGCGATGCCCCAGTCCATCAAGTAGACCTCGCCGAAGCGGCCGACCATGATGTTGTCGGGCTTGATGTCGAGATGAAGAATGCCGCGCGCGTGGGCATAGGCGACGGCGTTGCAGACCTGGGCGAGCACGCGGAGCTTCCACTCGAGCAAGTCGCTCGAGTCTTGCGTCTCGATCTCGTCGGGGGACTCGAGCAGCTCGGCCAAGGAGCGCCCCTCGATCCGCTTCATCACGATCCGCGGGATGCCCTCGTCGTCGAGCTCGATGTCGTGAATGGGGACGATGTTGGGGTGGTCGAGGCGCCCGAGCACCCACGCCTCTTGCAAGATCTTGGCGATGGCCGTGTCGTTGCGGCGCCCAGGACGGATGCTCTTGACGGCCACCTCGCGGTCGAGGGTCGGTTGGTGGGCGCGGCGCACCAGGCCCATGCCGCCTTCGCCGAGGGTCTCGTGGACGTGCAGCCCGCGGGCGCGGTCGCGTCCCAGTCGCTCGAGCAGCGCGTCACCGCCGGCGTCCGCCGCCCCGCGCCGCTCGATGGTGCTCGAGGGACGGCCATGAAGCGTCCCGGCCAGCGCTTGCACGGTCGCCCAGGCCGCCGCGGTGGCGTTGGGATCCATGCTCGAGGGGTCCTCGGACACGAGCCACATCGTGCCACAATGCCCGCGAAGACTGACGGGAGACGCAGCCCTCGTGCTAGCGTCCACGCGATGCCGAATCCCCGTGCCGAAGCGCCGCCGCTGCCCAACTGGCTCGCCTCGGAACTTCCCTTCGACCGAAGCTCGGTCCGGCTCGGCGACCAGACGATGCACGTGATGGAGCAAGGGCGGCCGGGCGACCCCTGCGTCTTGCTGGTTCACGGCAACCCGACCTGGGGCTACCTCTACCGCCGCGTCGCGCGGGGTCTGGCCGACGCCAAGCTCCACGTGGTGATGCCCGACCTCATCGGCTTGGGCCTGTCCTCGAAGCCGCGCGAGGCGGGAGCGCACACTCTCGACGCCCACGCCCGCTGGCTCGGCGAGCTCATCGATGCCCTCGAACTCGATGAGGTCACCTTGGTCGTCCAAGACTGGGGCGGGCCCATCGGCACCTTGGCCATGGCCGACCGTGCCCCTCGCTTGCACGGCATGGTGGTGCTCAACACCGTGCTCAGCCCGCCCAAAGAGAACTTCAAACCCACGGCCTTTCACCGCTTCGCACGCATGCCGGTGGTGAGCGACCTGGCCTTTCGCGGCCTGGGCTTTCCGCAGGTGCGCCTCTCGATGGCCCAAGGCGACCCGGACTCGATCGCGGGCAAAGTGTCGCGCGCCTATCGCTGGCCACTTCGCCGCCTTCGTGACCGCGCCGCGCCCCTGGCCATGGCCCGCATGGTCCCCGACAGCCACGACCACCCCTCGGTCGCCGGCCTTCGCCACGTGCAAGCCTTCGTCGAAGCCTGGCGCGGCCCCACCGAGATCGTGTGGGGCGACAAAGACCCGGTGCTCGGCTCGGTCCGCAACTGGATCTCGAAGCTCTTGCCGCACGCGCCGGTGACCCGCACCAGCGCCGGCCACTTCCTCCAAGAAGAAGTCCCACACACGATCGCCGAAGCCATCCGCCGCGTAGTCGCGGCCCGCCCCACGGCCGAAAGCTGAGCGCCGCCCGATGACGACCGAGCCCCTCGACCCCGAGACCGCCATGCCCCTGAGCTGCGCGTGGCTGGAGACCCTGGCCCGCTACAACCGCTGGATGAACCAAAAGGTCTACCAAGCGGCGTCCCAGCTCCCCGACGAACTGCGCCGCCGAGACCTCGGCGCCTTCTTCAAGTCGATCCACGGCAGCTTGAACCACCTCCTCATCGCGGACCGCATCTGGCTGTCGCGGCTCGAGGGGACGCAGCTCCCCGAAGGCGACATCGGCCCCGGGGGGATCCGCAGCTTGGACCAAGACCTCTTCCCCGACTTCGAGACCCTCCGCAACGAACGCGCCCAGACGGACGAGGCGTTGATCAGCCACGTGGTCGGCCTGAGCTTCGAGCCCGAAAGTCTCACGCAGACCCAAACCCTCCGACGCCGGGGCGGCGAGGTCGAAGTCCCCGGATGGTGGGCCCTAGCCCAAGTCTTCAACCACCAGACGCACCACCGTGGTCAGGTGACGACGCTGCTGACGCAGCAGGGCGTGGACGTCGGCGTGACCGACCTCTTCGTCTTTTTGATGGCCGAGCGCCAGCACAACGCGAGCTGAGCTAGTCGCCCTTCGCCTCGAAAGCGGCCTTGGCCGCGGCACTGGCGGCCTCGAGCTCGGGCGGGCAGGGGATGATGCGCGGCGGCGGCGGATTGCAACGCGCCCCCTCGGGACAGTTGCTCGAAAAAAACTGCCGGCAGTTTCCGTTGTCGACGACCCGGATG
>JAUIJR010000110.1 GCA_030431075.1 Polyangia bacterium
GTCAGCGGCCGACCGCGTCGGTTCAAGAACACGTGCACCCGATCGACGCGCCCTTTGGCTTCGGCCGCGAAGGTCGGCCGCCCCGACTCCAGCCAGGCCATGGTCGCCACCAAAGCGCAGTCGCCCAGCGGCACCATGCGCTGCTTGTTGCCCTTGCCGTAGAGCAGCACCAGGCCTTGGTCGAGGTGCAGCTGGTCGAGGCGCAAGCCGACCAGCTCGCTGACGCGCGCGCCGGTGCCGTACATCATCTCGAGCATCGCCGTGTCGCGCAGGCCGAGCGCCGTGTCGACACCCGGGGCTTCGATGATGGCGACCACCTCGCGGCGTGAGAGCAGCTCGGGCAGCTTGCGCGTGGCCTTGGGCAAACGCAGGCCCTGGGCCGGGTCGGCCTCGATGCTCCCCTCTTCGCGTAGCCAACGAAAAAAGCCCCGCATGGCGACCTGCTTGCGGGCCTGGGTGCGCGCGCTGACCTTGCTCGCGGCCAGGCTCGAGAGCCAGCCGAGCAGGTGCCGACCATGGACGGCCTTTACCTCTTCGACCCCCGCTTCGTGCAGGTGGTCGCGCAAGGCCACCAGGTCGCGGCGATAGGCCGCGAGGGTGTTCACCGAGAGCCCCCGTTCGACCGCCAAGTGTTCGAGGTAGTCCTCGAGCGACTCGGCGAGGGGGCTCACGCGAGCTCCAGGATCTCCCGCACCAAAGAGATGACCTGCGGCGCCTGAATGGGCTTGGTGATGTAGGCGTTGGCTCCGAGGGCCAAGGCGCGCTGGCGGTCTTCTTCGGCGCCTTCGGTCGTGATGATCACGATGGGCACGGTCTTGTAGTTCTCGTCGGCACGCAGTCGCTTGACGAGCTTGAGCCCGTCGAGGATCGGCATGTTGATGTCGGTGATGACGATGTCGAACTTCTGATTCGCTATCTGCCGCAGCGCATCCACGCCATCATCGGCTTCGACCACGTTGAGCTCGCGCACCCTCGACAGCGCGAAGACGATCATCTTGCGCATCGGGGGGCTGTCCTCGACGACGAGGGCGTTCAGGTTTCCGGCTTGGTCGCTCATGCTCCCACCAAGTTCTCGATCGCGCCGCGTACGAGGGGCGCGTCTTCGGCGTGGGCTCGCACCCACGCGGTCTCGATGCCGATTCCGGCGTGCTCACTGACCAAGGCCAGCAAGGCCAGGTCGGCGCTCTCCAGACTGGGTTTTTGGGTCAAGAAACTCTCCAGGCGGGCGAAGCCCACGATGCGCGAGCCGGCGAAGAGCGGCAGCACCATGAGCTCGCCCGGGGCGAAAGGCGGTGTCGGGTCGCGCTCGGTCCAGGGCCGGCCCAGGTTCAACACGGCGAAGCGCTCGCGCAAGGCGGTGAGCGGCTCGCTGGGCAGCTCGCCCCGGTCGCCGCCTTCGCGCATGATCGGGAAGGCGCTCTCGTCTTCTTCGTCGACGAGGTAGATGGCGAACGAGCCGATGCCCACGAAGTTGAGCAGGATCTCGGTGCTGGTGCGCAGCACCTCTTCGAAGGTCTCGGCCGTCTGAAACTGCAGCGCCGCGACGTGGCGGCAGGCCAGCTGGTAGTGCTCTTGCTCGAGCTCGTCTAGGCGCGAGCGGTAGTCCCCCGACTCGCGCTCGACCGCGCCGGCGATGCGGCGGATGTCCTCGATCTCGCGCTCGAGCCCGGAGATGCGGGCGACCAAGCTGCGGATCAGGGTCGGGTCGGACTCGTCGATGTCGTGCGGCAGCGGGGCTTCGAGCTGGACGCGCAGGCGCTCGTTCTCCACGATGAGCTCGCGGATCATCGCCTCGCCTTTCTCGAAGAACTCGTTCAAGAAGGCGCTCGTCTTCTTTTTGAGCGAGTCCGCGCGCCCATCTGGTTCGGACATCGCGCCTACCTTAGCACAAAGGGACCCTGGGTCTGGCAAAGGAGACGCCGAGCGAGGCCCCCCGGACGGCGGCCCGGCGGCGCCCCCAAAGATCAGGAATCGATGGGGATTCCGACGAAATCCTTGACCATCTTGTGCAGGTTCTCGACCGGCAGGACCCGGTCGACCACCCCCGCGTCGATGACCGCTTGGGGCATCCCCGGCATCACGGCGCGATTGGGGTCTTCGGCGTAGACCCGCCCCCCGGCCCGTTTGACGGCCGAGGCGCCCACGCTGCCGTCGTTGCCCATTCCGGTGAGCACGATCGCGCAACTTCGATCACCCCAAACGCGTGCCGCCTCCGTGAACAGATGATCCGCGGAGGGCGCGAGGGCCACGCCCTTTTTGCTCCGTTCGACGACCTCGAGCTTCACGCTCGCGCGGCCGCCCTCGTCCCCGAAGCTGAGGTTGTATCCACCGGGGATGACGTAGACCACATTTTCGACCACCGGCTGGCCGACCTCGGCCTCGACCACCCGCAAGTCGACGACCCGGTTCAAGCGGTTGGCGAAAGCACGCGTAAAACGGGCCGGCATGTGCTGCGCGATGATGACCGCCGCGCCGAGCTCGGTGGGCAAGCCACGCAGAAGCTGCTGCACGGTGGGCGGGCCGCCCGTGCTCGATCCCACCACCACGATGCGTTGGGCCGAGGCCCCCGTGATCGGCTCGCGGGTGCCGGTCGTCTCGCGGGCCAGCTTGATCGACTGGGTGACGCGCCGTTGCTGGGCGACCGAGTCGGCGCGCTGCTTGAGGCGTACGGACTGAAGGCGCCGGACCAAGCCGATCTTCGAGCGCAGCTCGTCCTCGATGACCTTGAGCTCGGGGCTGATCTGCCGGCCGGGCTTGGCGATGAAGTCGAGGGCGCCGAGATCGAGGGCGCGAAAGACGTTCTCGCGCGCCGCGTAGCCCGAGATGATGAGCACCGGCGTGGGTCGCCGCGCCATCAGCAGGCGCAAGAAGGCGAAGCCGTCCATCTCCGGCATCTCGAGGTCCAAGGTGATGAGGTCGGGCTCGAGCTCGAAGGCCTTTTGCAGCGCCTCTTTGCCATCGACCGCGCGGCCCACGACGTGCACGCCGGAGTTGGCCTCGAGCATGGCCGTGATCGTCTGGCGGTTGTAGGCCGAGTCGTCGACGACCAGCACGCGCAGCGGCGTCGGCGTGCCTGCGCTGGTGCTCATCGTGTCGCCCCTCCCTCGGCCGTGATCGGCTTGCGGTAGACGAGGTCTTTGTTGAGGTGGGCGAGGTCGAAGCGCGTGGTGACGTTGAGCAGGCTCTCGGAGTGACCGAGCAAGAGCCAACCGCCCGGACGCAGCACGTCGTAAAAGGCGCGCACCACTCGCTGCCGCGCCTCTTGCGACAAGTACATCAAGACGTTGCGACAAAAGATGACGTCGCACCGGCCGATGACGTTGAAGCGTTCGGTCTGCATCAAGTTCAACTGTCCAAAGGAGCACAACGCGCGGACGCGTTCGCGTAGGCGGTACTGGCCCGAGACCTCGTCGAAGTATTTTGCCCGAATCTCGTCGCTCGTGGTGCGAAAGCTGTGGGTCCCGTACGCGGCTTCGCGCGCCTTGCTCAAGACCTTGCGGCTGATGTCGGAGCCGGCCACGCGCACCGACCAATCGCGAAAGCCGCCATGCTCCAGCACCAGCATGGCGATCGTGTAGACCTCCTCACCTGTACTGCACCCGGCGCTCCACACGTTGAGGGAGCGAGAGCGCTCGTTGCGCTTGCGGACGGCCGGCAAAATCTCCTCGACGAAGGCGTCGAGCTGATACTGCTCGCGGAAAAAGTAGGTTTCGTGGGTTGTGATGCGCTCGATGAGTTCTTCGAGCTCGTTGGGCCCGGCCGGGTCGTAGCGCAGGTAGTGGTAGTACTCGCGGTAAGAGCGAAGGCCCAGGGCCTCGAGGCGTGGACCCAAGCGGCGCTCCAAGAAGAACTCCGAGTCCATGCCGTGCGAGACGCCACAGTGCGCGTGGATGACCTCTTGGATCAGGCGCGCCTCTTCGCCGGTCATGGCCGGACGGCCACCCCGCAACAAGCGCAGCATCTCCTCGTGCGAGTTCATGGGCCCGCGCGCTGCGCCTCCTCGAGCGCCGTGATTGCGCGGTCGAGGACCTCGCGCACGAGTCCGTCTTCTTCGATGCCGTAGGCGCCCCGCAAAGGCCCGAGCGCCGTGGCATCACCGCGCGCTTCGAGCACCTCGGCCGCGGCCCAGCGCACATCCCAGCGCCCATGGCCCAACAAGCCCAGCAAGGCCGCGGTGGCCCGGTGCTGCGGATAGCCGAGCAAGGCGCGCGCGGCCGCTTTGACCACCTCGTCGTCCTCGACGGTGCAAAGGCTCATCAACAAGGCCAGGTTTTCGTCCGAGCGCACCAAGCCGATGCCGGCGATGGCGTGGACGATGACCGAAGGCGAGTCGTCGTCCAAGATCAGCTCGCGCATGCGCCCGATGGCGACCTCGTTGCCGATGGCGACCAAGGCCTGGACGGCGGCGGCCCGCACCAAGGGGCTGGGGTCCGCGGTGGCCGAGAGCAGCGCTTGGACGCTGCGCTGCGCGCCGAGCTGGCCCAAAGATCGGCAGGCGGCCGCCCGCACTTGCGGCTCTTCATCCGCCAGCGAGAAGCACAAGGCCCCCACCCCCTCGTGATCACCACTGACGCTGCCGAGGGCCAAGGCGGCGGCGACGCGCACGCCCGTATCCGAGCTGCCGAGCAAGGTGACCAGCGGCGGGACGAAGTCGACCAGGCCCAAGCGCCCGACCACGCGGCACAGATTGCGCGCGAGCGGACCGCGCTGCGGCCAGCTGGAGCCGACGATCAACACGAGGTCGTCGTGCCCCGTCGAGCCCATGCGCGAGGCGATCGAGGCCAGGGCGTCGCCGGCCCGCTCGCCGAGCTCGCCTTCGATCGCACAGCATCGGTAGAGGGGCGCCATCGCTTGGCGCCCACCGACGCGCTCGAGGGTGGTGCAGGCGACCAGGGCCAAGGCGTCGTTGTCCTCGTCGAGCGCGGCCGTCACCGGATCGAGCAAGCGCGGGTCCATGGCCTCGGGCGGCATCGTCCCGATGAGTCGAAAGATGGCCACGCGCTCGCTGGGGCCCGCGGCCGCGACCAGGTCGAGCAAGACGTTGTTGGCGCGCCCGCCGACGCGCGCGACGAACTCCAAGGCCCGCTCGAAGACGGCAGAAGCGTCCATCGCCGTGACCACTTCGCGCAGGGCCTCGACGTCGCCGGACATGGCCGCCAAGTCGACGGCCGCGGCCGCCACCTCGGACTCGCGGTGCCGGATCTGCTCGCGGATCCGGGCACGCAGCTTGCCACTGAGCCCGCCGAGCGCACGGGTGACCGCGGTGGGCGTGCCCCCCTCTTCGCCCAGGTCACCGTGCAGCTGGTGCAGCGCCTTGACGGCCGCCGCCCGCACGCTGCGCATCTTGTCGTCGAGACAAGGCACCAACAAAGGCACGGCGTCGACGCTGCGGGCCGCGCCCAAGAGTTCGACCGCCGCCTTTTTCGAGACGCTGTCCTCGAGCAGGGGCAACAAGCGCTCCACGGGCACGGGCGCGCCGAGTTCTCGCAGCGCGTCGAGGGCGTACAAGCGCAGCATCGACGAGGGGTCGTCGAGCAGGCGCATCAGGGTGTCGAGGCCACCGGCGCCGCCGATCTTGGCGAGGGCCGACACGGCCGCGGCGCGCACGTTCTCGTCGGAGCTCGGCGACGCGGCCATCGTGCACAAGCGCTCGCAGTCGCGGCCGTCCCCGACCTCGCCGAGCAGGTCGACCAAGATGTTGGCCCGCGGCGGCCGGGTCTCGAGGCGCTCGAGCACGGCGCGCCGGGCGACCTCGCCCAGACCGACGAAGACCTCGTGGGCCCCGGCGCGTGCCTCGACCTCTTCGGGGCTCATGATCGCGTCGAGCAGCACCTCGACCAGCGGCGAGGGGGCCCCGCTCGGCCAGCGCTCCTTGACCCCCAGACGCAAACGCTCGGCCGCCACCTTGCGCTCGCGCCACTCGCCTACGCCGAGAGCCGAGATGGCCCGCGCGAAGTCGGGGGGGAGTTCGAAGTCGGCGTCGGTGTCGACCATGGCGGGAAAAGGTGCGCGCGAGATGTGGAAGCGTCGGGAGGCGGCGGCTCAGCCCGCCGCGTGCGTGGTGTCGATGATGTCGTCCAAGGCGCGGCGCAGCATCGTGTCGCCGTCGTCGAGCTCGGGGCGCAGCTGGCGAAAGAGCTCGACCAGCGCGCCGACTTGCTGGTCGAGCGCTCGGCGCACGCCGGCGGCGTCCTCGAGGGCGAAGAGATCGCCGTTGTAGAGCAGAAGGTCCGCGACCAAGAGCTCGGCGACCCGCTCCCCGGGGGCGTTGCGCAAGCGGGTGTCCCCCGTCGCCTCGAGCCACTCGTGCGCGCGGCGAGCCTCGGCCGCGTCGATGGGCGCAGCGGGGAGGCCGAGATGTCGACGCAGGCGCTCGGGCAGGTGGTCTCCGAGGTGGTGCACCTCGACGTAGTCGTCCGCCCCGTAGAGGCGCCGGGGGCGACGCTTGTAGCTGGTCTTTCGGTAGACGGCGGCGACGAGCAGCACGGCCCCGATGCCCGCCTCGCGGGCGGCCTCGATCAAGAGGTGACCGGGGATGTCGGGCAAGGCGACATCGACCACCATGGCGTCGATGCCCCCCTCGGCGATGCGTTCACGGGCGCCAGCGCCGTCTTGCACCCACAGCACGTCGAATCCGTGGCAGTCGAGCACACGCTCGACGGCGCGTCCAAAGGCCGCCAACTCGTGGGCGAACAGGACGCGCGGACGACTCAAGCCGGGCCTCCGACGAGTCCATCGACGTTGACCACGAAGACGACGTCGTCGCCGATGTTGCACACGCCCGAGAAGTACTCCTCTTGGCCGCCCTCGCTGAGCATGGAGGGCGCTGGCCGGACTTCGTCGGCGGGAACGCGCAGCTCGCCGATGACCCGGTCGACCTTGAGGGCCACGATGCGGCCGCCCACGCTCACGATGATCAGCTTGTTGAGGCGGGCGTCGGCCGTCTCGTCGTGGGCCGAGAAGAGCTCGCGCAAGTCGATGACCGGCAAGACCACGCCGCGCAAGGTGATGACCCCCTGCACGATGCGCGGGGCATGCGGCACCGGACGCACCCGGTAGGGCGTCGACTGCACCACCTCTTTGATGCGCATGATGTCGATGCCGTAGAGCCCCGGCCCGACGTAGAAACCCGCGAGCTTGAGGGCGCTGCCGACCGTCTCGCGCTCTTCGTCCCAGTTGTCGCCGTAGCCCGACACGCTCTCGAGATCAGCCATTGAGGCGCCCTGCCTTCTCGCGGCGCAAGCCGTCGCGGATGATCGATTCGATGTCGAGGACCGTCTCGAGGTCCAAGACGATGATGAGCCGCTTTTTGTCTCGGCCGATGGCCGCGATGAACTCGGCCTTCGAAGAGCCGATGCCCCCCGGCGCCTCTTCGAGGTCCTCGGGGGCCAAGGGCAAGACCTCGAGCACGCGGTCGACGATGAGCGCGTAGTTCTCTCCGTCGTGGCGCACGATCAACACTCGGGCCTCGGCGCTGAGCTCGGCCCGCCCCATGCGCAAGCGCGTCGGCAAGTCGATGACCGGCATGACCAAGCCGCGGACGTTGCCGATCCCGATCAAGAACTCCGGGGTGCGCGGCACCAAGGTCGTGGCGAAGGGCTTGGCGATCTCGACGATGGCGTCGATGGGCAGGCCGTAGACCTCCTTGCCGATATAGAAGGTCACGTAGCGACGCAGGTCGCTGCGAATCTCGCGGCGGTAGCCGTGCTCGTAGTCGGCCTCGGTGGCGAGCTCGTGGCCGGTGCTCAACAGCGCCTGCCACAGGTCTCGATTTTGTCGCTCATCCGACATGGTTCACCCCCCGCAAAAGGTGCTCGTCTTCGCTGCCCCCCGAGATGGCCTCGGCCACCAAGGCCGCGACGTCGAGCAGCAGCACCGTCCGGTTGGCCCCGAGCTCGGTGGCCCCGGCCAGCCCCGGCACGGCCGAGAGCGCCTTGCCGAGGGACTTGATGACCACGTCGCGCTGGCCGAGGAGCTCGTCGACGACCAGGCCCACGCGGTGCTGCGCCAAGCCGACGACGACCACGTAGAGGTTGGCGTTCGCCTTGCTCTCGACCGTCTCGAGCTCGAAGATCCGCGAGAGGTGGATCAAGGGCAAGGTGCGCCCCCGCAAGCTCACCACCTCGTGTCCTTCGACGGTCACGATCTCGTGGGGCTGGACCATGATCGACTCGAGCACCGAGTTGAGCGGCACGCAGAAGATCTCTTTGGCCGACTCGATGACCAGGGCCTGAATGATGGCCAAGGTCACCGGCAAGGTGATGGCGAAACGAGTCCCCCGCCCCGGCTTGGAGGCGACGTCGATCATCCCGGAGAGCTTGGTGATGTTGGTCTTGACGACGTCCATCCCCACCCCGCGCCCCGACAGCTCGCTGGCGCGGTCGCGGGTCGAAAAGCCGGCCTCGAAGATCAGGTTGATGGCCTGGCGCGGCGTCATGTCGCGCCCCTGCTCGCGGGTCACGAAGCCCCGCTCCACCCCGACGTCGCGGATGTGCTCCCAGTCGATGCCGCGCCCGTCGTCCTCGACTTCGATGACCACGCGATTGCCCTTTTGGTAGGCGCGCAGGTCGATGCGACCGGCCGCCTGCTTGCCCAGGGCCACACGCTCGTCCGGCGTCTCCATGCCGTGGTCGATGGCGTTGCGGATCATGTGCATCAGCGCGTCGCTGAGCTCTTCGACGATGAGCTTGTCGAGTTCGGTGTCCGCGCCCGTGATGTGCAAGCGGACGTCCTTTTGGGAGTCGCGGCTGACCTTGCGCACCACCCGGGCCAGCTTGTCGAAGACCTGGCCCAGCGGGACCATGCGGACCTCGAGAATGCCGGACTGGAGGCCGTCGATGCGCCGTCGCATCGTCCGCAGCTGGTCTTGTAGGCCGCGCACGTGCTCGCGCCGGCGCTCTTCGGTGGGCAGCGACTCGAGGATGCTGCCGATATTCGCCTGCACGATGTTGAGCTCACCGACGAGGTTCATCAGCGCGTCCAAGCGGCGCAGATCGACGCGCACCGTCTGGGACAAGCTGCGCAAGCTCAGGTCGTCGGCCTCGTGCTCGTGATCGGGCTCGGGCTCGACCGGCGCGCGCGAGGCGGGCGAGGTCGAGGGCTTCACGCTCGGCGTCGGGCTCGAGGGGGGCGGCGGCTCGGGCGGCGCCGAGCTGGGCCGACTCGAGGGCGCGGTCGAAGGACGCGGCGGCGTCGCCGGCCGCGAGGAAGCCGGCGGCTCCCCCCCCGAGTAGCTCGGCGGGATCGAGGAGCGCGACTTGCTGGTACGCCCCCCCATCTCGTGGACGGTCACGCCGTCGTCGGCGACCCCCGCCGCGATCTCGGCCATCGTCGCCTTCGAGCCGAGCAAGACGTCCATCTCGATGCGGTCGTCGGCGCTCGCGTCGGCGCTCGGCAGATAGGTGATGACCTCGCCGTAGGCCTTCATCTTCTGCTTGAGGGTCTCGAGGCCCACGTCGATGGCCAGCAGGTCGAAGCTCGCGTGGACCCGGAAGATGGTGCGCCCTTGCTTGACGTTCTCGCGCAGGCGGTGCTCTTCGTACTCGGTGAGCACGCCCAAGATCGAGTCGTCGAGCCAGGCGAGCTCGTCCGAAGCGCTGCTCGCCGCGCCCGACTTCCCCAGCTTGGCCAAGCGCGCCAAGAAGGGTTGCACGTCGACCTTCTCGTCGCCGTCGACCTCGGCCGCCAACAAGCGTCCAAAGAGCTCGACCGACTCGAACAACAAGTCGAGCGCGTCGAGGTCCAAGGGCAGCTTGCCCAGGCGCAGCGCGTCGAGGGTGTTCTCGAGGTTGTGGCTCAGCTCGCCGAGCCCGGTGCCGCTCGAGGCCATGCTGGCCAGGCCCTTGATGGTGTGGACGTGGCGAAAGGCCGCGTTGAGCAGCTCGGGGTCGAAGTCCTCGCCGGCCCGCACCGAGCGCTCGAGATCGAGGAGGTCCCGCGAGAGCCCCTCGATGATCTCTTGGGCTTCGGAGATGAACTCGTTGGACTCGCTCACCCGAGCACTCCTTTCGCGGCGCTCACCGCGTCGAGCAGCTCTTCGGGGGTGAAGGGCTTGGGCAAAAAGGCGTTGGCGCCGGCGGCCAAAGCGCGCGTGCGGTCGACCTCGGAGCCATCGGTGCTGATCACGATGACGGGCGTGTGCTCGTGCCGCGGCGTCTTGCGCACGAACTTGGCCAGCTCGATGCCGTTGATGTCCGGCATGTTGATGTCGGTGACGATGAGGCCGTAGCCCGTGCGCGGCAGGGCGCGCAGCGCGTCGAAGCCATTTTCGACTTGGTCGACCTCGTACTCGCCCTCGCCTTCGAGGATCGAGGCGACGTAGTTGCGCATCGCGCGAGAGTCGTCGACCAGGAGAACCTGGGTCGGCATCGCGGGGAGTATAGCCTGCTGCCCCCCGCGAAGGGCGGCCTCGCGCGTCAAATCGAGCGCATGCGCACCCCCGCGCTTCCTCGGCCTGAACCCCCGAGCCCCTCCCTCAGGCCGAGCCCGCGGGGCGCGGTGTGCCCAAGAGACGACCGCGCACCCGGGTGTAGACGGGCTCGTCGGCCAGCAGCCAGATCCGCGGCGCGTCCTCGACCCCCGCGAAGGCCTCGCACAGGGCCTCCAAGGCGGCGTCGTGTGCCTCCGGGGTGTCGACGCCGGGCCAGGAGAGCACGACATCGCGCGCGCACAGGGCCCCGGTCTGCGCGACCAGCTCGGCCACGAGCGCACGCGCGGCCTCGACATCGAACTCGGCCCGCGGGCCCAAGCCCAGCAAGACCAGCCGCTCGAGGCCGAGCTCTCCCGCCGCCGGACTCAAAAGCCGGTCCCCGCGCGCACCACTGAACAAGCCAGCATCGACCCAGGCCGTGAGCCGCCCGCTGCCGCGCCAGTCCAAGAAGGCAGCGAGCCCGGTGAAGGGTCGCTCGTCTTCGAAGACCGGTATCAAGGCCAGGTCGGCGCGCTCGGCCAGCGCCTCGTCCTCGTCGCGGCCGGGCCGGTCCTCGTCGAGAGGCCAGCCGCCGAAGGCGTCCCAGCCGAGTCGAACCGCGCGCAGCACTCGGCCCCCTACGCGCCGCCTTCGCGCAGGGTGTCCACCACGCCGTTGACGAAGCGCGCCGAGTGCTCGGCGCCGTACAAGCCGGCCAAGCGCGTGACCTCCGAGGCCACGATCGTCGCGCTGGGTTTGCCGCCTTCGAGCTCGACGACGGCGAGGCGCAAGAGATTGCGATCGACTTGGTGCATGCGATCGAGGCGCCAGCGCTGCGAGGCCGCCTCGATGCGCGCGTCGATCTCGACCCAGCGCACCAGCACCTCACGCACCAGCTTCGACGCGGCCGCCCGCACCTTGGCGTCCCGGCGCAGCGCCTCGAGCTGGGCGAGCGCGCCGTCCTCGTCCGCCTCGCTTTGCAAGGCGAGCTCGAGCGCAGCCTCGCGCCCCTCGGCCTCGACCCCCTCGAGGGTGCAAAGCAAGAGCAAGGCGAGCTCTCGACCCCGCCCGACCTTGTCGGCCTCGCGTTGTGCGCTGGCGTTCATCGACCGTCCGCGCCTCAGCGGCTGCTCTTCTTCTTGGCTCGCGCCTTGCGCTTGCTGCCGGAGCTGGCTTTGGCCTTGGCCTTGGCCTTGGCCACCTTCGCGGGCTTGGCCGCGCGCAGCTTGGCGTACAAGCGCGCCTGCTCGATGGCCGCGTCGGCCGCCTCGGCGCCCTTGTTGCCCATCTTGGTGCCGGCCCGATCGATGGCCTGCTCGAGGGTGTTCGTCGTGATGATCCCAAAGGCCACGGGCACGCGGTGCTGCAAGCTCGCCACGGCCAGCCCCTTGGTGGCCTCGGCGGCGATGAGATCGAAGTGGATGGTGTCGCCCTTGATCAGGCAGCCCAAGGCGATGACGGCATCGACACCACCTCGGTGCAAGACCTCGTCGACGACCATCGGGATCTCGAAGCTCCCCGGCGTCCGCACGAGCTCGATGTCCTCGTGCCTCGCCCCGCTGCGCACCAAGGTGTCGACGGCGCCCGCGAGCATCTGCTCGGTGATGAAGGCGTTGAAGCGCGCGACGACGATGCAAAAGCGCAGACCGTCGGCCCGTCGGTCCCCTTCGACCGTCCGAAGCTGAGAGCTGGGGCTGTCCATGCCCCCACTTAGCCCCGCGCCGCCCGCGAAGCAAGCCGGATCCCCCGCCTCGGGCCCCCAACGCCACTTCGCCGGCCCTTTTCGCCCTGCCCTCCGCGCACCCGTTCAGCCCTTGGGGTTCAGCCCGGCCGGAGCATCTTCGCCCTTGTCCGGGCGCCAAAGCCGCTATCCTTGGCCATGCGTCGTCTCCTGGCCCTCGGTCTTTGCGTCTCGCTCCCCGCGTGCGGCAACTCCGGCGGTGAGTCCGAAACCGAGTCCGAAACCGAATCCGCGTCCAGCGAAGCCGAGTCGAGTGAATCCGCCACCGAAGGTGAAGCGGAGTCCGAGAGCAGCTCCACGACCTCCGGCGACGGTGATGGCGATGGCGACGGTGATGGCGACGGCGATGGTGACGGCGACGGCGATGGAGACGGCGATGGAGACGGCGATGGCGACGGCGATGGTGACGGCGATGGAGATGGAGACGGTGATGGCGATGGAGACGGTGATGGCGATGGTGACGGCGATGGGGACGGCGATGGCGACGGCGACGGCGACGGCGACGGGGACGGAGATGGCGACGGCGATGGCGACGGCGATGGCGACGGGGACGGGGACGGCTGCCTCCCCGCCGAGATCGCATGCGATGGCCAAGACGAGGACTGCAATGGCATCGTTGATGACTTCGACGCGGCCAACGACGGCTTTTGCGACTGTTTGGCCGTGGGCATCATCGGATCGCCAGGCGCAAACCCCTCGGCCAACTTCCAGATGTGGCTCCAAACCAAGGGCACCTCGACCACCCGCATCGGCACGGTGGGGACCTACCTTTTGACCGCGGCCGACATCGAGAACTTCGACGTCATCATCATCGACCGCCTGCCCAAGGTCTTCACCGCCGACGAAGCGCAGGTCTTGGCCGACTGGGTCGCCGCGGGCGGCGGCATCATCTCGATGGCCGGCTACTACGGCACGGAAACGGATCTCAACCAGCAAAACAGCTTGGTCTCGCAGTTCGGCATGACCTACGCGACCCCGATCCAAAACGATCCCGACGAGACTTACTTGACCCACCCCATCACCGACGGCATCGGCGGGGTTCAGGTCAAAGGCGGCTGGTTGGTCGAGGACACCAGCACCGGGTCCAGCACGACCAGTTGGGCCCACGTGACCGGGAACGTCGATCAATCTCTGGGCCGTACCGACGAGCACGGTGCGGGCACGGTCATCGTCTTCTCCGATGAATGGATCAGCTTCGACTCCGAGTGGACCACCATCCCCGGCGTCGAGGTCCTCTGGCAGAACATGTTCAACTGGGTCGCCCCCCCGAACTTCTGCGCGAACACGCCCTAGGGCGACTCGCGCCGTGTACCAAGATCGTATTTAGTCGAGCGCGGCGTAGGCTGGCGCGCCCCAAAGCCGCTATCCTTGGCCATGCGTCGATTTCTTGGCCTCGGCCTTTGCCTCTCTCTCACGGCTTGCGGGGATGACGGCGGCGGGAGCGGCGAGAGCTCCAGCACCACGTTCACCGATGACGACTCGGAGGCCGGCGAGAGTTCGAGCGAAGGCGAGAGTTCCGCGACGAGCTCGACCATGACCGGCGACGGTGATGGGGACGGCGACGGTGATGGCGACGGCGACTTTGATGGGGACGGCGACGGCG
>JAUIJR010000111.1 GCA_030431075.1 Polyangia bacterium
GCGGTGGGGCCGTTCGGTCCGCGAGAGGGACCGAAAGCCGGAAGCGCGACGGTCGCCGGTCCGCCGTCGGGCGTTTCGGTCCGCCTTCGGCGCCTCATTGCCAGCGGGCGGCGTTGAGGAGGCGGCGGATGACGTCGACGACGGTGTCTTCGGCCGCCGGATCGACCTGCGCAACGGCACGAGCTTTGGGCGGGGCGTCCGCGTCTACGCTCGCTTGGTCGGGGCGGTTCGCGGCCTTCAGCTCTTCGAGGGTGACGAGGTCGCGGTAGCGCTTTTGGAAGTGGCGGCGCACTTGCTCGAGTTCGTGAACCTCGTCGGCGCTGCCCTCGTAGAACATGCGGACGATCTCGTTGTAGCAATCGAGGGACTCGAGGAGCACGACGATCTCGACGGTCTGGCCCGTCTCGGCGAGCTCGTAGTCTTGGAAGTCGAAGCCGGTCGGCTCGATGCGGTAGGGGTCGAAGTCCGTGTCCCCCTCGCGCCGGTCGCGGCCGTCACGTTCCCGCAGGCCGCTGCCGCGCCCGTCGAAGCTGGCTTTGGCCAGGCGCGCATACTGAGGAAAGGCCACCGCGATGGCCTCGGCGAAGACGGCGTGCCCGGCCTCGAAGCGACGACCCGCGAGCTCGCGGCGGGTGGCCTCGGCGAAGCCGCCTTGCTCGAGCCGGGCCAAGAAGCCATCGACCAGGGCGTCGACCATCGTGTACACGCCGCGCCGAATGGCCAAGCGCTCGTCGAGACTCGCATCGCCGGCTCGCTCCCGCGCCCACTCGCCGCTTTCGCTGGCCACGCCCGCAGTCTAGCCCGGACGATCGGCCGGGTCTCGAACTCCACTCGAAGCACTCGCAACGTCGTTCGTGCGCTGGCACCAGCGCGCGTGGCAAAGCGGCCGTAGGATGGGCACGCCGGCGCGGCGACCTCATCTCGGGGCGGCGACGTCGGTCGAAAACGAGAAGAAGTGAAAAGCAAAAAGAAGACCCTGCACACCCTGCGTCAGCTGCACCAATCGGGGACCCCGATCACGATGGTGACGGCCTACGACGCGACCTTCGCCCGGCTGCTGGCCCAAGCCGAAGTCGACGCGCTCTTGGTCGGCGACTCGCTCGGCAACGTGGTCCAAGGCCACGAGACGACCTTGCCGGTGTCGATCGACGAGCTCGTCTATCACACGCGTTGTGTCACCCGCGGCGCGCCCGGGGCCTTTGTGGTCGCGGACCTGCCCTTTGGGGCCTACGGCGGCGAGCTCGACGAAGGAATTCGCAACGCCGTGCGCCTCATGAAAGAAGGCGGCGCTTCGAGTGTGAAGCTCGAAGGCGGTCGACCCATGGTCGAGCTCGTCCGCCGCTTGGTGGCGATGGGCATCCCCGTGATGGGGCACCTGGGCATGACGCCGCAGTCGGTGCACCAGTTCGGTGGGCATCGGGTGCAAGGGCGCAGCGAGGCGGCGGCCGCGGCCTTGCTCGCCGATGCGCGGGCCCTCGCCGAGGCGGGCGCGTGGGGGGTGGTGCTCGAGTTGATCCCGGCTGCGCTCGCCGCCGAGCTGACGGTCGCCCTGGACATCCCGACGATCGGCATCGGCTCGGGCCAAGGCTGCGCCGGCCAAGTCTTGGTCAGCTACGACCTGCTCGGCCTCAACGACGAGTTCTCGCCGCGCTTTTTGAAGCGCTACGAGCGACTCGGAGAGCGCGTACGCCAAGCCGTGCGCAGCTACGCCGACGAAGTGCGCGCCGGCCAGTACCCCACGGCCGAGCACGCCCACTGAGGCGAACGCTGAGAAGGGCCGTCCGCATGCTGCGGGCGGCCTTTTTGGCGCCGCGCGGGCCTCGGCCGACCGAGGGATTCCAAAGTGGCCGGCCAGCGGCCAAGACTCCGGGGTCGGAGGCGTCGAGGGGCCCGAAATGGCCGGTTGGCGGCCAACGCCCGGGGGTCGGGGGCGTTGGAGGGGCGCTCGGGGCGCGGCCTACGAGACGGCCTGCGAGTCGGCCTGCGAATCGGGGGTAAGCGCCGGCCGGCTCAGATGCTGCGCAAGCGGCCGCCGTCGACGGGGATCGAGGTGCCGCGGACGTAGTTGGCGGCGGGGGAGCACAAGAAGGCGACGACTTGGGCGAACTCGTCGGGGTCGCCGATGCGGGCTTCGGGGACGGAGGCGAGCCACTCGCGCTCGACGTCTTCGAGGCTGACGCCGAGGCGGGAGGCAGTGGCCTCTTGCAGGGCTTGGAGGCGTTCGGTGGCGTGGAAGCCGGGCAGCACGTTGTTGATGGTGATGCCGGGGGGCAGCTCGCGCGAGAGGGTCTTGGCCCACGAGGCCATGGCGCCGCGGATGGTGTTGGAGACGCCGAGGTTGTCGAGGGGCTCGCGCACGGAGGTCGAAAGCACGTTGATGAAGCGGCCGTAGCTCGCGCGCTTCATCGCGGGCAAGGCGGCCTGCATCAAGATGTGCGAGGCCAGCACGTGGCGAGAAAAAGCGGCGGCCAGTTTTTCGGCCGGTTCGCGCATCAGCACGCCGGGCTCGGGGCCGCCCGTGTTGTTGACCACGATCTGTACTTCGATGCCGGCGACCCGCTCGCGGAAGTCGGCCAGGTCATCGAGGTCGCTGACGATGAAGCGGGCCCCGGGGGCGCCGGCCGAGCGCAGCTCCGAGATCAGGGGAGCGAGGCGCTCGCGGCTACGCGACAAGACGATGACCTCGGCGCCGAGGCCGGCCAGGGCCAAGGCGATCGAGCGTCCGAGGCCGGCACTCGCTCCGCACACCAGGGCCCGGCGGCCCGAGAGCTCGAGCTGGATTCCCGACATGGCGCCGACGCTACCAAAGCGCGCCGAGGGAGAGCGGTGCAATTGCATTGATTGCGTCGAAGTCGACACATGGCGCGGGCGAAATCGCGTCGCGGGCGGGAGGAACTCAGGCGACCGGCGGGCGAGTTCGTCGCTGGGGATCGTTGAGCGCCAAGATCAGCCCACCGATGACGATCTGCCCCACGCCGATGACACCGACCGAGAGCAGTCGAACCCCGACGGCCAGCTCCAGAAAGCCCAATACGATCGACAGCGCGCCGATGAAAGCCAGGCTGCGGGACTCGCATCCACGAAAGCGGACCGCGGTCGTCAGCGCGCCGAGCGACACCGGCACCATCGCCAGGATGGCGTAGGCGACGATGAAGAACGCGAGCGGCGGCGTGCAACCCAGCATGCCTTTAGCCTAGCCCGACTCTTTGTTCGCGCCAGTGCTGGGCCCGGCGCCGGCCGCTCGTAGGCCCAAGAACGGCGCAAGAGTCGGACGAGCCCGACTAGATCGCGGGCGAGGCGGCGCGCCCGTGCTTGCGCGCAGCTTTACGCTCGGCCTTGCGGGCGGCCTTGGCTTCGGCTTTGGCCTCGGCCTTCGCCTTGCGCTTGGCCTTGCCCTTCGCTTTGCCTTCGCCTTCGACCTTCGCCTTGGGCTTACGCGGCTCGCCCTTCAAGGGGATCTTCGCGCCGAAGATGTGCATGTAGCGTTGCTCGCCTTCGTAACCGCCGCCGAAAAGGCCGAGTAGCGCAGACCAGTGGCGACCGGTCGGCGTCGTGCGCCACCAGCCCAATGCGGGACCGATGACGTGCAGCTTCGACTCGCCCTTTTTGCGGCCGACGTAGAGGCCGGGGACGACCTGGGTGCGGCGACCGGGGCGGCGGAAGTCCCACCACAAGAGGCCACCGATGGTGGTGTGGCGATCTTTGGAGGCGAAGTGCCAGACCAAGGGGAACTGCACGACTTGGCGACGCGCGCCCTTTTTGTGCTGCACGTAGAGCACCGGCGGGGCCGTGAACCAGCGCTCGTCGTTGCCGTAGTTGTTGTCGTCCAAGAACAGCGGCGCGAGCCAGGTCAAGCGGCGCTCTTTGTAGACGTGCTGCAGACCAAAGATCGGCGGGGCCACGACGGTGGTCACCTTGGCCGGCGTGCGGAACTGCCAGACCATCAAGCCCGCTTCGAACCAGCGGCGATCGTCGCGGCGCTGTCCGATGAACAAAGGCGGCGCGACCAAGGTGGTGCTGCGGGTCAGCGTGCGATGGCGGCGGTGGAAAAAGAGGGGGAAGGCGGCCGTGGTCGCGTGGGTCTTGGTGACGTCGCGGTAGATCGGGCCGGCGTACCAGCGGGTGCGCTCGTTGGGGCGGTACTGGTAGCCGCCGAGCAGGGTGTAGAACTTGCGGCCGCCCGGATCTCGGTCGGCCCAGTACAAGCCCAAAGCCGAGTGGGTGCGTCGGCCGAGTCCGTCCTTGCCGTAGAAGAAGAGCGGGAAGCTCCCCCACAAGGTGTAGCGGCAGCCCTCTTGGTCGCCGACTTGGAAGCCGCACTTTTGGTAGCGGAACAAGAGCGGCACGACGCCCGTGAACCGGGTGTTGCGACGCAGGCGGAAGACGTCGAAGTAGCCGGGCGGCACGACGCTCGCGCGGGTGAAGTCGTAGCGGAGCTTGCGGCCAAAGACGAAGGGGAAAGCCATCCAGGTCCGGCGGCCGTTGGCGAGCTGACGGTCGACCCACAAAGGCAGGGCCAAGGTCGTGTGCGCGCCGGACTTCTTGTCCTCGTTGTGGACGATCAAAGGCAGCGCGATGAGGCGCCGCTTGTCCTCGGAGTCCATCCACCAGCTGAAGGGGAAGACGCCGGTGTGCAGCTTCTTGCGGCTGAGCTGGTGAAAGAAGGGCCCGGCGATGAGGGTGTGGGTCTGGCGGGTGCGGTTGCGTCCCCAGAAGAAGCCGAGGCCGGCGTCGATGTCGTAGCCGCCCGGCTGACGCTGCCGGAAGTACAAGGGGACGAAGGCGAAGCCCTTGCGGGCCTTGTCGCCGCGGACCTCGCTGCGCCAGATGAGCGGCGTCCACATGTCGAGGTCCTTTTCGGGTCGACGGTCGCGCAAGAACAAGCCGGGCAGCACGGTGGTCGCCCCGTCTTCACGCTTGGTGTGGAACAACAAGGGCATCACGCCCCAGCCGCGACGGGCCTCGGCCGTGTTCTTCCAGCCGAAGACCGGTCCCGCCGCCCAGCCGCCGCCACGCGGGCCTTGGCCGCCGCCACCGACGGGGCTGATCCACCACTTCTTCTCGCCGCGCTCGCGCCGGTAATAAAGGGGGAAGAGCACGCTGTCGCGCTGCATCTCGCCGGCGACCTTGTGCTTCGAGTCCCAGGCGACGCCGAGCACGCCGACGGTGCGTCCGGTGGGGTCTTGGTCGTAGACCGCGGGCAAGGAGACGAAGCGAAAGCGGCCGCGCGCGTGGTCTTGTTTCCACCACAAGAGCGCCGGCGGGATGACGCCGTAGCCCTCGGGGCCGCTTTGGAACATGAACACCGGCGCCAAGCCGGCGGCCACGCCCTGGCTGCGGCGCGAGAAGTACGCGGGGCCCGCGATCCACGAGTTGTGCTTGTGGGCGGGGTCGTCGTTTTTGGCGTGGACCAAAAGCGGCGTGAAGACCTGGTAGCGCTTTTGCTCTTTCTTGCCCGTGAAGGTCAGCAAGGCGGGGATGCCAAAGTGCTGGGCTTCGGGGCTGCGCAGGCGGTAGGCCAGGGGGCCGACGCCCCAGTCGTTGCGCCCGGTGTCCGCGTTCACGCGCTGCCACCACATGCCGCCGCCCACGACGACGTGCGCTTTGGGGCCGCGCTTGCCCATGTAGGTGAGCAGCGGGTGCACGCCAAAGCCCCAGCCGTCGGTCGACTTGCGGCCGTAGCCCAACAAGGTGTGGACGCGGCTTTGCTCGGGGTTCTTTTGCCAAGCGGCGAAGGGCAGCAAAAGGCCGGCCTTGGCCCCGCGCTCGTCGTCGCTGAAGTGCAGGTACAAAGGCGCCATCCACTGGGCGCGCTGACGGTCGTCGCGGTACCAGCCCACGGGGCCGACCTGCCAGGCCTTGGAGCGACGCTGCGCGTTGGAGACGCGCCACAAAAGGGGCGTGAAGCTGGCCACCTTGCGCGGCCCGTGCTTGGTGGAGAAGGTCAGCAGGGGCGGCAGGGCCCAGTCGGACATCCCGCGGTAGCCGTCGGTGCGCCGGATCCACAAGGCGCTCCAAAACTCGCGATGGTTGCCGTTCTCGCGCGACTGCCAGTGGGCGAAGGGCAGCAAGGTGCGGTGCTTGAAGCCGGTCTCCTCGTTGCGCCCACCAAAGAAGATCGGCGAGACGCGCGTGCGCTTGGGCCCGCGGGTGAGGTCCCAGTAGAGCGGGAAGGCGATGAAGTGCTTGCGGTCGTTGCTCGGGTCGGCGTCGTCGCGGTTCTTGTGGCCGTACCAAAAGAGCAAGGACGAGACGCCCTGGAAGCTGCCGGGCGTCTTGTTTTGAAAGTGGAAGGGGACGACCAGCAGGTTCTTGGAGGCGCGGTTGCCCCAAGCCCACACCAGCGGGAATTGGCCGAAGTTGTACTTCTCGCCGATCCGCTTGTAGCCCATCAACAAGGGCACGGCGGCCCAGCTGCTTTGGTGCTCGTCGAAGGCGCCAAAGAACAAGACGGCGGGGTTCATCCAGCGCCGCTTGGACTTGCGCCGGTCGTACCAACCAAAGGTCAAGCTGGCGTCGAGGTGCAAGAGCTTCTCGGGTGCTTCGACCACGCCTTGCGCGTTGGCCTTGGGCTGCCGGTGCAAGAAGAGCGGCGGAAAGCTCAGCGCCTTGGTGGTGTGCGTGTCGAACTCTTGGTTGATCCAAAAGGGCGGCACGTTGCGCTTGCGCAGCAAGAGCGACTCGCGTCGCTCGCCTTGGCGCAGCTCTTCGCGGTCGACGACGCGGACCTCGGGGTCGTTGCCCGGCGCGTCGTCCTCGTCATCGCCGGTCGTGGAAGCAGGCGGCGGGGTGGTCGGGGCCGGCTTGGCGATGGGCGGTCCGGCCGGGCCCAAGCGCAGGCCACTCGAGCGGGCGGGGTTGCGAGAGGCCGGGGTGAGCAGGCGTCCCCCCGGGGAGGCTTGCGCCGGGAGCACCAGGCCGAGCCACGCCAGCGCTACGGCGAGCAGGCAGGTCATCGCCGCCGAGACGGGGCGACGCCACGGCCGGCCGCGCGAGTGCGTCGTGCAGGGCGAGTGCACAGCGCGGGGCCGCAGCCGAGAAGCTACGCCGTCGAGGCCGCAGCCGACGGCTGGGTGTTTGGCTTCCCGAAGGGGCACGGGTCGGCAGGGGATAGCGAATCCCCGGAAGGACCGCAATAGCGCTTGTTTGGGGGGAGATCTTGGACTAAACCCCGTCGACCGTGTCCACGGACTCCAAGCCAAAGCGAGGCTCGACCTCGGGGGGCGAGGCCCCAGCGTCGAGCGAGGCGCGTCGCGTTCCCGTGGGCGAGGACCGCGAGGCGCGCTTGTTGGAGACGGCCAGGTGTCTGCTGGTCGATCTCGAGGACATCCCCTTCGACACGGCTCATCCGCTCGACTGTGCGCTCGAAGTGCCATGGATCGACGCTGCGCTGGCCAAAAGCGAGGGCAGCGCGTTCGCCGACGGATCCTTGTCGGCGCAGCTGCTCCAACAGTCGGACGGCCGCATTTTATTGCGGGGCAAGCTCGATGCGCGCTTTCGCGTCCCGTGTGCGCGCTGTTTGAGCGACGCCGAGGTCGATGCCGGAGGCGAGCTGGTGCTCACTTTCGTGCAACGCGGCCACGAGTACGGCGCCGAGCTGGGCTTGGACGGCTCCGACGAAGGACTCGAGCTCACGGCCGAAGCGCTCGATGAGCTCAGCTACGAGGGCAGCAAGCTCGACTTGGCCCCGATGGTGCGCGAGCAGCTGCTCTTGGCCATCCCCATGAAGGCCCTTTGTGAGCGCGGCGAGGCCTGTCGCGGCCTTTGCGGTCGATGCGGCAAGGATCTCAACGAGATCGAGGCCGACACGCCCAACTGCCCGAGCTGCGGCCTGCCCTTGATCGAGGGCGCGAGCGACCCCGAAGACGCCGACGAGGAGGCGCAAAGCCCCTGGAAGGCCGCCTTGCGCAAGATTTCGGACGAGTCCGAGGACTGAGCGCCGGGCCCCAAAAGGGTGTGAGATGACTCCCGGGCGCCCCACGCAGGGCCTCGGATAAATTCCTTTCATCGCCGGGGCATTGCGGCCATATTCCCCGCTCTCGCGGGCGCATGGTCGCGCCCCCAAATCCCGGGCTCACGCCCCGGCAACGAGACGACGACATGGCCGTCCCCAAGAAAAAGAAGTCCCCGTCCCGCCGCGACATGCGTCGCGCGCACCACGACAAGCGCAGCGCGCCGGCCTTGTCGGCTTGCAGCAACTGCGAAGAGCCGACCCTCAGCCACCGCGTCTGCCCCGCCTGCGGCCACTACAAGGGTCGTCAGGTCGTCGAGGTCGCTCAGGACTAGTCGCGCACGCGGGTGAAGACCCGCGCCGCCCTTAGCCGAGGCGCTTTTGGTGTCCGCGCCGCGCATCGCTCTCGACGCCCACGGGTCCGAAGCCGGATCTCGCGTCGAGCTGCAAGCTGCGCAAGCGCTCCACCAAGGGGGCCTCGGTCTCGTTTTGGTCGGCGATCGCTCGGTCCTCGAAAAAGAGGCGGCCGAGCTGGGCCTCGCGCTCGAGGGCGTCGAGTGGGTGGATGCGCCCGAGCGCATCACCATGGCCGACAGCCCCGGCCGGGCCGTTCGCCGCAAGTCGCGGGCCTCGATGCCCGTCGCCTTCGACCTGGTGCGCGAAGGCAAGGCCGACGCCGTGCTCTCGGCGGGCAACTCGGGGGCGATGCTCGCGTGCGGGCTGTTCAAGCTGGGGCGGCTGCCCGGCGTGGATCGCCCCGCCATCGTGACCGCCTTGCCGCGGCCGCGGGGCTTTGGCGTGCTGCTCGACGTCGGCGCGAACATCGACTGTCGCACCGCGCACTTCGTCCAGTTCGCCGCGATGGGAGCCGCCTACGCGCGTCTCGAGCTGGGACGCGAGCGCCCCACGGTGGCCATCTTGTCCAACGGTGCCGAGTCCAGCAAAGGCACCGCCTTGACCCGCGCGGCCAACGAAGCTCTGGCCGCGTCGGCCCACGACGACTTCGAGTACATCGGCTACGTCGAGGGCAACGGGCTTTTCGATCCCCGCGCGGACGTCATCGTCACCGATGGCTTTACCGGGAACGTCGTACTCAAGGTCCTCGAAGGCGGTATCGCCTTGTTCTCGGACTGGCTCGACGACGACGCGCGCGCCGGCAGCTTGCGCTCGCGCTTCGACGCCGAGGCCTACGGCGGTGCGCCTTTGCTGGGTGTGAACGGCGTTGCCGTCATCGCGCACGGCGCATCGAACACGCGCGCATTGGTGAATGCAGGAAAACTCGCGGCCCACTTCGTGCGCGAGGGCTTGACCGCCGCGCTCAGCGATGCGATCGCCAGGCACGCTTTGGACAGCGAAGCCGCGCGCAGCGGCCAGTTCCAGCGCTGAGTTCTGCGGAGCTCGGCCAAAGGTCAAGCTCCCATGGATCTCAACGCAGACTACGCCCTCTTTTTTCCCGGCCAGGGCAGCCAAGCCGTCGGCATGGGCAAAGAACTCGCCGACGCCTTTGCGGTCGCCAAGGCCACCTTCGAAGAGGCCGACGACGCGCTCGGCGAGTCCATCTCGAAGCTGTGCTTCGAAGGCCCCGACGAGGCGCTGGCGCTCACGGCCAACACGCAGCCGGCCATCTTGACCTGCTCGGTGGCCGCGCTGCGGGTGGCCCGAGAGCTCACGGATCTAAAGCCCAAGGTCGCGCTCGGTCACTCGCTCGGAGAGTTCTCGGCCCTCGTGGCCGTGGGCGCGCTCGAGTTCGCCGACGCCGTGCGCTTGGTTCGCTTGCGCGGGCAGGCGATGCAAGAGGCGGTGCCGGCCGGGGTGGGGGCGATGGCGGCGATCATCGGCATGGAGCTCGAGGAACTCGAGGCACTTTGTGCCAAGGCCTCCACAACGGACGAAGCGGTGACCCCCGCGAACGAAAACGGCGGCAGCCAAGTGGTGGTCGCGGGCCACGCCGGCGCGGTCGAGCGCCTTTGCGATCTCGCAGAAGAGGCGGACGGGCGTGCGATTCCCCTCAATGTGTCCGCTCCCTTTCATTGCGCCTTGATGGCTCCGGCTGCGCAGCGTCTTGCCGAGGCCCTCGAGGCGGTGAAGGTCGGCGAGTTCTCGGCCCCCGTGATCGCCAACGTGGACGCCGAGCCGAACGATGATCCGTCGCGGGTCAAAGCACTCCTCGTCGAGCAGGTGACTTCGCGGGTTCGCTGGGAGGCCTCAGTGCGAAAGGCCTTTCACATGGGGGTGCAAAGCGGCCTCGAATTCGGCCACGGAAAGGTCATCAAGGGCCTCGTGCGCCGCATCGAACGCAGCTTGAAGGTCACGCCCTTCGGTTCCCCGTCCGATTTCGATGTGCTAAAGGCCTGAGCCGATGTCGGACGCCTCGACCGCCGCACCTGCGGACCGCACCAGCTCGGAGCTGGACGGCCGGGTGGCCCTCGTGACCGGGGGTAGCCGGGGGATCGGCAAGGCCATCTGCTTGGCCTTGTCCGCTCGGGGCGCCGCCATCGCGGTGAACTACGCGAGCAACGAGAGCGCCGCGCGCGAGGTCTGCGAGCAGATTGCGGCCGCGGGTGGCAAGGCCATCGCGGTCGGCTTCGACGTCTCGGATCCCGAGGCCGTCGACGCGGGCGTCAAGCAGGTGGTCGCCGAGCTCGGTGGCCTGCACATCTTGGTGAACAACGCCGGCATCTCGATCGACGCTTTGCTCATGCGGGCCAAAGACGAGGACTGGCAGCGCACCGTCGACGTCAACTTGAAAGGCGCCTTCGCGTGCAGCCGCGCTTGTGCCCGGCACTTGCTCAAGGCCCGCACGGCCGGGCGCATCATCAACGTCTCGAGCGTGGTGGGCGAGCAGGGCAACGCGGGGCAGGCCATGTACGCGGCCTCGAAGGCCGGCTTGATCGGCCTGACCAAGTCCCTCGCGCGCGAGTTCGCCGGCCGGGGCGTGACCGTGAACGCGGTGACCCCGGGGTTCATCGAGACCGACATGACGGACGCCGCCTTGCAAGGCGACGCGCGCACGGCCTTGGCCGACTCCATCCCCCTCAAGCGCATCGGCCGACCCGAAGAGGTCGCCGCTTGCGTCGCCTTCTTGGCCGAAGACGGTGCCGCCTACGTGACCGGCAACGTCCTGCGCGTCAACGGGGGCCTCTACATCTAGACGATTCACCCCTCCCGGGCCCGAGCGGGCCGCGGGAGCCCAGCTTCTTTCAGAACAAACCGCCGAGACCCAGACCATGTCCGACGCAATCCTTACCGAGATCACCGAGATCATTTGCGACCAGCTCGACGTCGATGCGAGCGAGGTCGAGCCCGCCAAGAGCTTCACCGACGACCTCGGTGCCGACTCCCTCGCCATCGTCGAGCTCGTGCTCGCCCTCGAGGAGAGCTTCGACATCAAGATCCCGGACGACGAAGTCGACAAGATCAAGACCGTGGGTGACGCCGTCGCCTACATCCAAAACGCCAAGGGCTGAGCCTTTCGCTTCGCCTTCGGGCGAGGCGAGATCGGGAGCCACGCCATGAGTCGCACACGCGTCGTCGTCACCGGAATGGGATTGCTCTCGCCGATGGGCATCGGCGTGGAGGAGAACTGGAAACGCCTGCGGGCGGGGGAGAGCGGCATCGGCCCGATCACCCGCTTCGACACCAGCGAGTTTCCCACCAAGATCGCCGGCGAGGTCCGCAACTTCGACGGCACCCAGTGGATCCAAAAGCGAATGCTGCGGCAGATGGATGTCTTCATCCAGTACGCCGTGGCCGCCTCCTTCGAGTGCATGCAAAGCGCCGGCCTCGAAGAGGGCAGCTTCGATCCCGACCGCTTCGGCGTCTACGTCGGCGCGGGCCTCGGGGGCATTGCGACCATGGAGGAGACCAAGGCCAAGCTCATCGAGACGGGCAGCCCGCGTCGCTCCTTTTCGCCTTACTTCGTCCCCGCGCTGATCATCAACTTGGCCCCCGGCCAGATCTCGATCATGCACGGGCTGCGGGGCCCCAACTTCAGCCACTGCTCGGCCTGCTCGACCGGCGCGCACTCGATCGGCGAGGCCGCGCGCCTCATCGAGCGCGGCGACGCCGACTTGATGATCGCCGGCGGCTCCGAAGCCACGATCACCGAGCTCGGGGTCGGGGGCTTCAACGCCTCACGCGCCTTGAGCACCCGCAACGACGAGCCGGAAAAGGCCTCGCGTCCTTTCGACAAGGACCGGGACGGCTTCGTGATGGGCGAGGGCGCGGGCTTGTTGGTGCTCGAGTCCCTCGAGCATGCGCAGGCGCGTGGCGCCAAGATCGTCGCCGAGCTCGTGGGCTACGCGGCCAACTCGGACGCGCACCACATCACCTCGCCGGCGCCGGGTGGCATCGGGGCACAAAAGTGCATGCGCTTGGCCCTGCGCGACGCGGGCCTCGAGCCCGAGTCGATCGGCTACATCAACGCCCACGGCACCGGCACCTTGGCCGACGCCATCGAGACCAACGCCATCCGCGAGGTCTTTGGCAAGCACGCCTACGAGCTGGCCGTGAGCTCGACCAAGTCCATGCACGGACACCTGCTCGGCGCGGCCGGGGGCATCGAGGCTGCGATCAGCTGCTTGGCCCTGCGCGACGGGGTCTTGCCGCCGACCATCAACCTCGACGATCCCGACCCCGAGTGCGACTTGGACTACATCCCCAAGGTCGCCCGCGAGCGCAGCGTCGAATACGCGATGTCGAACAGCTTCGGCTTTGGTGGCACCAACGCGACGCTGATCTTCAAGCGCGTCGGCTGAGCCCGGGCGAGGAGATCTCGGCCGGGTAGGGCCAAAGGCGCGTGGACCCGCGCGGCGGGGCTTCAAAGCGCGCCGCCGATCGAGTATTCACGCGAGGTGCGCTTCCATGTGGGCAGTGATCACGGCGGCGTCGAGCTGCGCAAGGTCTTGATCGAGGCCCTGCGCGACGACGGGCACGAAATCTCGAGCGTCGAAGGGCCGACCAGTCCGGACGAGAAGGCCGACTACCCCGAAGTCGCGCACACGGTCGCGCACCGGGTGGCGAAGGACGAGGGCAGCTTCGGCCTTTTGATCTGCGGCACCGGTCAAGGCGTGGCCATGGCCGCCAACAAGGTCGAGGGGATCCGCGCCGGTGTGGTGCTCGACGCCTTTAGTGCACGGATGATCCGTGCGCACAACGACGCGCAGATCTTGTGCTTGGGTGCGCGCGTGGTCGGGGACGAGCTGGCCAAGCTGTTGCTGCGAGAGTTCATCGCGGCCGATTTCGAGGGCGGACGGCACGCCCGGCGCGTGGCCAAGATGGAAGACGGCGCCGGCGCGGACGGATAGTCGAGATGTCCACGAGAGCCGGGCGAGCTGTGCGAGGATAGGCCCATGCGTTGTCCGGTCTGCGAGGGAGGCACGAAGGTCCTCGACTCGCGAGACGGACGCCAAGGCGAGATTCGACGCCGACGCGCGTGCAACGACTGCGGGCATCGCTTCACCACGCGCGAGCGCATCGACGAGGTCTTGCCGATGGTCGTCAAGCGCAGCGGCGAGCGCCAGCCCTTCGACCGCCGCAAGATCCTATTGAGCCTGGAGATCGCGTGTCGCAAGCGCCCGGTCTCGCCCGAGTCGATGGAGAACGCGGTCCGTGCGATCGAGCGCTGGGCGGCCACCTGCGGCGAGCGGGGCGTGGACTCCTCGGCGATCGGTGAGCAGATCATGCATCACCTGCACGCCCTGGACCCGGTCGCTTACGTCCGCTTCGTCAGCGTCTACCAGAGCTTCGAGACCATCGAAGAGTTCGAAGAGCTCCTGCACGAGATGGAGAA
>JAUIJR010000635.1 GCA_030431075.1 Polyangia bacterium
CCAGTACGAGGTCGAGTACCTCGACGCCCTGCTGGAGCGGCTGATCACCGATGCGCTGATCTAGGCCCGGCGCTACGGCCTCGAAGCCCCGGGCCACGACGGCTCGGGGCTTCGTCGTGTCCTGGATTTCCCCGCGCCTCAAGTCCGCCGCAGCATCGGGCGCACGGCCTCGTACACGGCCTCGTCCACCGCTTCGAAGCGTTGGATGCGGTCGTGCATGGCTTCGAGGGCTTGGCGGCCTTGGGGGCTCTCGTGGAGGGCGACGAGGATGTTGCGCAGGCGCTCGGGGTGGCTGGGCTCCGCGTCGGCGTGGCTTTGGCTCAGGGCCCAGACCTCGTTGGGGATGGGGTCGGAGGTCCAGATGGAGCGGAGCTCGTCGGGCAAGGCGGGCAGCTCGCGGCTGAAGGACTCGAGTGCGCCGGCGAAGGAGCAGGCGGCTTCGGCTCGGCCGTTGAGGACCTGGGCCAAGCAGGCTTGGTGGCTGCCGACGAAGTGGTGGCCGCCGAGCGCTTGCAGGGCCAAACCGGCGCGGGAGAGGGCGGCGCGGGGGACGATGAAGCCGGCCGTCGACACCGTGCTCACGAAGGCCACGCGGCGGCGGCGGAGTTGGTCGAGGCGCTGGATGTTGGAGTCTTTGCGGACGTAGATCGCGGCCAGGTACTCGTTGCGCTCGCGGCGGATCGGGCGGACCAGGGGGAGGTAGCGGGCGCCGCGGTCTTTGGCGTTGATCCACAAGCGCGGGCCCGCGATCACCAAGTCCCACTCGTCGAGCAACATCCCGTCGAGGACCTCGCCGTAGCTGCTCGGCACACGCATGCGCACGCGCAAGCCGAGCTCGGAAGAGAGGTGCGCCAAGAAGGGGGCCAGGCGCTCGCGCAGATCCGAGAGATTGGCGCTCGGTACCGAAGCGAAGTTCAGCGTACCGGCGGCCACGAGCCAGAGTGTATCTCAGCTCTCGGGCTTAGACAGTGGTCCGGACGTCGAGCCAGTGTGTGATGCGCGGCCACACCATCTCGGGCGCGCGCTGGCCCACGATGATGTCGATGTGTCCCGGCGCGTAGCCGTGCAGGAGTTCGTCGAAGACCCGCAGTTCTTTGTCGCGGCTTTGGCTCGCGTCGTAACAAGCGCGCGCGTCGGCCGGGGAGGCCAGGCGGTCGGCCGCGCCAGAGAGCACCAGCAAGGGGAGCTGGCTGCGCGCGAACGCGCCCGTCTCGTCGATGCTGCCGCCGCGCGCGAGCTGGGCCAGGTCGAGCCATACCCCCAAGCCCATGCGGTCGAAGCCCAGGTCCACGCGGTCGGCCAGCAAGGCCGGCTCCATCGAGCGGCGCCCCCAGCCCGAGATGGGGAGGTGCGCGTTGACTCGGTCGCTGAGGCGGGGGCGCCAGGCGATCAGCTTGCCGAGGGCGTCCATCGGCATCGGGGTGTCGCGGGCGAGCAGGGGCGGCAAGGTGCGCTCGGTCAGCGCGGCCACCCGACGCAAGAAGCCGTTGCGCGACGCGAAGGTGTAGACCCCCGCGAGGTGGACCAGGCCCGCGAGCGGCAGGCCATGGGCGATGGCCCGGATCAACATGCCCGCACCCAGGGAGTGGCCGACGCCGAAGGGCGGGCGCGGCAGGGGCGCCAAGGTGGCCCGCAGATCTTCGAGGTAGTCGTCGAGGCCCGTGGCCGGGCGTGAGCCCAGCTGGGCGCTGCGGCCGTGGCCGCGCAGCTCCAAGTTCAGCACCTCGTAACCGGCGTGGGCCAAGGCCGCCTCGAAGGATCGCCCGGGCAGGCGCCAGGTGCGTCGGTTTTGGCCGAGGCCGTGCACCAACAAGACGCGGGCGCGGCCCTCACCGGTGAGGGGGACCAGGCGGCGCAAGGCGAGGGGCTGCGGGCCGGGGACGCGCAGCTGCTCGCGCCACAGCTCGACGCGCCGACCTGCGTGCACGTGTTCGACCACGCGCCGCAAGTCCAGGCGCTCGAAGGCCGGCAGTCGGCTCGGCTGGGTCGGGGCAGCGGTGGCCGGGTCGTACACGCTCGCCCCGGCTTTGGCTCAGCTGTAGAAGGCCTCGATCTGGTCGGCGTACTTGGCGTTCACCGCCTTGCGCTTGACCTTCATCGTGGGCGTCAGCTCGCCGCCTTCGATGGAGAGGTCGGCCGGCAAGATGCGGATCTTCTTGATGGTCTGCACGCGCGCGAGGTCGGCGTTGACGGCGTCGACTTGCTTCATCATCCAGGCTTGGACTTTGTCGCACGTGGCCGCGTCGGCCATGGTCTTGGCGGGGGAGCCCGAGGCAGAGAGCACCTCTTCGAGCTTGGTCTCGTCGAGCGTGAGTAGGGCCGAGAGGTGTTTTTTGCGATCGCCGACGACCACCGCTTGGCTGATGGCGCCGATGGACTTGAGCTTGCCCTCGATCACCTGCGGCGCGATGTTCTCGCCACCGGCCGTGATGATGAGGTCCTTTTTGCGGTCGGTGATCCGCACGAAGCCCTTGTTGTCGATCTCGCCGATGTCGCCCGAGTGCAACCAGCCCTCGTCGTCGATGGC
>JAUIJR010000636.1 GCA_030431075.1 Polyangia bacterium
CGCGGCGCGAGCCGAAGGAGAGGGTCCCGCGAAAGCGGGGCCCTTTTTGTTGTTTGGGGCTTGTGGGGACCGCGCCGCGCTCTCATCGCTACACTGCCGCGGCGCGCGACCTGCGATGATCGAATTCGTCACCGAGCTCGAACGAGTAGACCCGGACAGCTGGCTGCGCTTGCTCGAGCTGCGTCGCGCGATCGTGGAGCCGGGGGTGCGCAAGCTGGAGCTCGAGATCGCCGAGGCGATCGACGGCCTGTGCCCGCTGGTCGAGGCCGACGCGGGGGCGGTGGTGTTTACGGCGCGCACGGCCGAGGCCGGCGACGACATGCTCGAGGGATGGCGGCCGATCTGGTTTCACAACCCGGCCGTCGGTCGCCTGGGGCCTTGGTTGAACAAGGCCATTCGCGCCTTGCGTTGGGGTAAGAGCACCCGCTTGGCCTTCGAGTCGGCGGGGCTGCCCCGCGTCGG
This sequence comes from Polyangia bacterium, assembly GCA_030431075.1. GTDB lineage: Bacteria > Myxococcota_A > Polyangia > Nannocystales > Nannocystaceae > JAUIJR01. Next base: position 463 of record JAUIJR010000636.1, read on the forward strand.
CTATGTCCACGAAGAGATGGCGCGGGCGGCCGGCGCGGACAAGAGCCACTTCAAGATCGCCAAGATGTTCGGCGTGCGGCAGCGGCTCAACTGCATCACGCCTGTTACCAAGGATTTGGAGCTCTGGTTTCTTTTCGATCGCCGGACGCCCGAGCCGCGCTTCGAGGCGGCGCAAGTCGAGCGCGCCTTGGCGGCGATGCATGCCCTCGGTCCTTTGGGTCACCGATGGGGCCGCATGCTCGGGGCTCTCGACGGCGGTGGCCTGCTCTCGCCGCGCGAGCGCGACGTGCTCGTGACCCTTTTGGAGGGCCACTCCGAAAAGCTCGGCGCCGACCGTTTGGGGCTCAAGGAGAGCAGCTTTCACCAACACGCCGTGCGCGTGTATCGAAAGCTCAAGGTCAGCAGCCGCGGCGAGCTCATGGCCAAGTGGCTGACGCCGCGGGACGTGCACGACGGGCCGTGGTCCCACGCGGTGGTCGACATCGGGGAGACCTCGGTAGATCTCGACGAGGGGTCGAGCTAGCGTTCAGCTCTCGGACCACACGCCCAGGCGATTGCCGCTTGGGTCTTCGAACTCGAAGCGGCGGCCGCCGGGGAAGTCGAAGAGGTCTGCGACGATCTCGCCGCCGGCTTCGCGCACCGCGTCGCGGCTTTGCTCGAGGGCCGAGGAGTAGAGCACCACCAGCGGGCCGCCTTGGATCACCGCGTCGGCCAGACTCAGGCCGCCGGCTTCGGGCTCGCCCTCGGCTTCGGCGAAGCCCGCGTAGCTCGGGCCGTAGTCGGTGAAGCTCCAGCCGAAGGCCGCGCGATAAAAGGCTTGGGCCGCGGCCATGTCGGTGACCGTGAACTCGAGGTAGTCGATGCGGTGGTGCGTGGGCATGGCGCTCAGTGGCTCTCGAACACGAAGGGGTACGAGATCTTCACGATGCCACCGCCGCGCGGGGCCGGAAAGGTCCAGCTCGAGATCTCTCGAGTCAGGCAGGTGGCGACTTCGGCGTCGCCGAGATGGTCGCTTTGGATCCGCGTCTCGATCACCTTTCCCTGAGGGCCGATCGTGAAGCTCACATGGATCCGCCCGGCCAAGCTCGCGTCGTGGCGCAGGCCACGTTCGTAGCAGTCGCGCACCGGGCCGAGGTGGGCACGGACCACGCGGCTGATCTCTTCTTTGCTCAGCGCAGCTTGGGTCGGGCCTGAAGTCGGGCCAGTGCCGGGGTGGGAACGCTGCGCGGCCGAGCGTGTATGGGGTTCGGGCTCGGGCTCGGGCTCGGGGGGAGGCTCGGGCCCGGGCTCGGTGTCGATGCCGATCTCGAGCGGGGCTTCGGCTTCGGCGGGGGGCTCGAGCTCGGCTACGACGGGGCCAGGTCCGGGACTGGAATCGAGATCAGAGTCCGAGGGGGTGGCTTCAGGGGCCGCGGGCTCCGCGGGTGCGCGGTGGGTGCAGCTGGCCAGGGCCATGAACGCCATGAACGCCACGATCCGAAGCCCCCACACGGGCCCAGCGTAGCGCAGGCGGGCGTTTTCGGCCCCATTGCGGGGCGAGCAGAGAAAAATCCAAAAAAAGTTGGGGATCGATGCAAGCCGGCCCGGACGCGGCCGACGAGGGGGCCAAGGACGCAAAACCATGCCCCACTTCAAGATCACCCAAACCATCTCCTTTCGAACCCTTTGCCTCGGGAGCCTGATCGCCGCCTTTACCGGCTGCGGGGACGTGACCGAGCCCCTTCCCGTGGACACCGACGGGGACTTTGCCCTCGACTTCCAAGACGGCCCCTACGGCGAGACCGAAGGTGGCGGCTACGGCAGCGACGAAGGTGGCGGCTACGGCAGCGACGAAGGCGGCGCAACCGGCGAGGCCAGCAGCGACGGCGGCGACGAAGCCGGATTCCCCGGCGCCGACGACCCCGAAGAGCCCGTGTTGGCCTGTCGCGACATGGACGGCGAAGTCATCGCGATCTGCGACGACACGCTCGGCGTCTTGGCGGACTGCGATGCCGAGTTCGCCACCAAGTGCGAACAGGACGCTGGCTATCTGGACTTGCTCGACGCGGGCGAGCACGCCACGGC